>CAYSWG010000237.1:0-4183 GCA_964434465.1 uncultured Geobacteraceae bacterium | reverse complement strand
GTCATCGAGGAGCAGGCCCGGGAAGGGGTCGACTTCGTCACGGTCCACTGCGGCATCACCCGGGAGGGCGTCCGACGCCTCCAGGGCCACCCGAGGCTCCTGGGGGTGGTCAGCCGGGGCGGCTCCTTCACCGTGGCCTGGATGACCCATAACGATGCGGAAAATCCCCTCTATGAGCAGTACGACCGCCTCCTGGAGCTGGTCAAACCCTATGACGCCACCCTCTCCCTGGGTGACGGCTTCCGGCCCGGCTGCCTGGCCGACGCCACGGACCGGGCCCAGATCCACGAACTGATCATCCTCGGCGAACTGACCCAGCGGGCCTGGGATGCGGGTATCCAGGTGATGATCGAAGGCCCCGGCCATGTGCCCCTCAACCAGATCGAGGCCAACATCCAGCTGCAGAAACGCCTCTGCCACGGTGCCCCCTTCTATGTGCTCGGCCCCCTGGTCACGGACATCGCCCCGGGCTACGACCACATCACCTGCGCCATCGGCGGAGCCATTGCCGCTGCCGCCGGTGCCGATTTCCTCTGCTATGTCACCCCCAGCGAGCACCTGTGCCTGCCCACGGCCAAAGATGTCCATGTCGGGGTCATGGCAACCCGCATCGCCGCCCATGCCGCCGATATTGTCAAGGGACTGCCCGGCGCCCTGGAAAAGGACATTGCCATGAGCAAGGCCCGCAAGGCCCTGGATTGGGAAACCCAGTACTGCCTGGCCCTCGACCCGGAGCTGGCCCGCAGGCGGCGGGGCGAATCGGGGGTCGACGAGGAGCATGGCGCCTGCACCATGTGCGGCGAATTCTGCGCCTACAAGGTCATGGAGGAACGGAAGAAGACCTCGTAAGCGCCCTGCACTGCATTGAACCGGAGAGCGACAGAACTGCCCGGCACGGAGCATGACATGATCATTCGCTACGCCACGAAACGCACCCCTGACCTGGGTTGGCTCCTGGTTGCCGCCACGGACCGGGGAATCTGCTTCATCGCTTTGGACGATGATCCGGACCGGCTGCGCCAGGAGCTGCACGACCGCTTTCCCGGCGCCGGGCAGCAGGAGGCAGAAGCAACGTTTGCCGGAACCGTCGACCGGGTCCTGGCCTGCATCAGCGACCCCCGCCGCCCCTTCAACCTGCCCCTGGACCTGCTGGGCACCCCCTTCCAGCAACGGGTCTGGCAGGCCCTGCGGCAGATTCCGCCCGGGCAGACCGCCACCTACCGGGACATTGCCACCCGCATCGGCGCAGCCAACGCTGTCCGCGCCGTGGGCAGCGCCTGCGGCGCCAATCCCGTCGCCATTATCGTCCCCTGCCACCGGGTGGTGCGCAGCGACGGCGGCCTGGGCGGCTTCCGCTGGGGCATGGACAGAAAAAAAGCCCTGCTGGACCGGGAGGCGCACCTGACGGGCAACTGAATCCGCGACGCAAAGCCTCTGCCGGAGTCCGTGGCGTTTGCGCTCCAAGAGCGCAGAACGCCGGGGTTCCCCGTGGCCGGTGACGTTCAGAAACGGTTGCGAAGTGAAAACTGAGCCGGGCTGCAACAAGCCTTGGCGATCAGAAAACCGAGGCGTGACGCGCTCAACAGCACGTCAACGCCACGGATTTCTTCACCACTCTCCAGAGCTGTACCGGTAACCAACCATGCGCTTCGGCCTCTGCTGCATCTTCACCAACGAACCGATCACATTCCGGGCGGCAACGGCCAGCGTGCTGAGCAAACACGCCCGACCGGAACAGCTCCGCCGCCTGTCGGCAATCTGCCTGGACAACAGCCGCAGTCTGCTCCAGGCCGTAGCAACGGTGCATCGCCTGGGCATCGGCGCCTTTCGCGTCTCCACCCCCCTCTTCCCCCGCTACACCCACCCCGACGTGGGCTACACCCTGGACGATCTCCCCGACGGCACGGCAATCCGTAGGATACTCGGCCAGGTCAAGGCTTTGGCGGGGCGTCAGGGCACCCGGCTCAGCTTCCACCCGGACCAGTTTGTCTCCCTCTCCTCGGAGCGAGACGAGGTGGTTGCAAAATCCCTCCTGGAACTGGAATACCAGGGGCTGCTGGCCGAACTCATCGGCGCCGACGTGATCAACATCCACGCCGGCGGCAGACAGGGGGGCAAGGCCGCCGCCCTGCAGCGCTTCGCCGACAATTTCCCGCGCCTTTCGCCGCGGGTGCAGACGCGGCTCACCCTGGAGAATGACGACATCTCCTATACCGTCGAAGATCTGCTGCCCCTGTGCCGACAGTTGGACATTCCCCTGGTCTATGATGTCCATCACCACCGCTGCAATCCGGACCGGTTTTCCGTGGAAGAAGCAACGGAGCAGGCCCTGACCACCTGGCAGGAGCGCCGCGAACCGCTCTTTCATGTTTCCTCGCCGAAACATGGCTGGGCAGGAAAAAACACCCGGCAGCATGCCGATTACATCAATCCCGCCGATTTCCCCGCCTGCTGGTGCGACCTGGCCATAACCGTTGACGTGGAAGCCAAGGCCAAGGAACTGGCCATCATGCAGCTGATGACCGACCTGGGGTTTCGCCGCGAGATGGGCCGGAAAATCAGCAAGATTCTTGACTAAAACGGCTAATTGGTATAATAGAGAAGTCCCAACGCCACCTTAGCTCAGTTGGTAGAGCAATTGATTCGTAATCAATAGGTCGCCGGTTCGATTCCGGCAGGTGGCTCCACTGGGTAATTTCCGGTTTCCGCAACCGACTTGAACCCGCCGCCACCGGCGGGTTTTTTGTTACCCCCCTCACCGCACGACAGTCGTTCATCTCCCTGATTACTTGCTCCCGCCAGGGAAGTGCATACTCCGGGCGATTGCCATTTTTCAGGAGGCCGGCCAGGAATCACCGGGTGCACCAGCGAATAGAAGGGATACGTTTCGGCATGAATGACTTGCATGAGTTTATCTGTCTTAAACCATGGACACATATAGAGCTGCGCAAGAATCTGGATCTTGGGTTGTGCTGTGAAGACTGGCTGCCAGAACCAATCGGCAGCATGCAGTCGGCGGAGTCGATCAGTACCCAGTTCAATTCGGAACGAGCCCGGAAAATACGCCGCAGTATCCTCGATGGCAGTTTTGCCTATTGCAACAAAACCGCCTGTCCCCATTTACAGATGGGCAATCTCCCCCGCCGGCGCGACATTCTGAAAAAAACAATCTTGCCCTGGAACCGTGCCTCTGCCGCAGACAAAGAGGCCAGAGATATTCTGCAGCACGGACGTGATACGGCACGCCAGCCCAGATTTTATCAACTCTGTTATGACGAAACCTGCAATATCACCTGCCCAAGCTGTCGCTCAAACACCATCAGCATGAACCAGGGCGAAACCTACGAAAGAAATCTGGCGGTGCAGGAAAGATTCTACCGCGAGACACTGACAGAACCCTTACAGCAGTGGGCAATAATCAGCATCTGTGGCTCAGGCGATCCCTTTGCCTCCCGACTGTATCGACAGCTGCAGGAACGGATCGACGGCACATCACAGCCCCATTTGCGGATAAATTTCCAGACCAATGGACTGCTCTTCACCCCTCGGCTCTGGGAACAGCTAAAAAACATCCACCGCAATGTACTTGACATTATTGTCTCAGTCGATGCGGCGCAGGCGTCCACCTACGAGGCGGTGCGGAGAGGCGGGAACTGGGACACCTTAATGCAGAATCTCAAGTTCATCGCCACCCTGCGGCAGCGTCGAGCATTCAGGGGGCTTTTTCGTCTGGATTTCGTCGTACAACAAAGAAATTATCGGGAAATGGTTGATTTTATCAGGATAGCCGAAGGGTTACGGGTCGACACGATTCAGTTTCACGCATTAATGCCGTACATGGAACACTCTGAGGTGACCATTGGCCGGGAATACCATGAGCATGCCGTGTGGCTCCAGGAACACCCTGAATATGAACAGTTACTTCAGGTGCTTGACAACCCGGCTTTTGACAGCCCTCTGGTCAACCTCGGGGTATTAACGCCTCTGCGAAGGACCAACCGCACGTGGAGCAGCACCTGACAGGCTACGCTCGTTTTCTCCGCCATTCTGGGTCGGTGTGAGCTGATGGTGAGCTGTTGGAAGTTCGAAAAGAAACTACCGGCGGCAACAACGGAAAACTACCTGTTTGCCGGGTATCTGGAACTGTTCCCAACGGAGGAACAGAGTTCCAGTTGGCCCATGT
>CAYSWG010000236.1:0-4189 GCA_964434465.1 uncultured Geobacteraceae bacterium | reverse complement strand
TCGGCAGACAACCGTTCCAGACACGACGCCTCATCAGCAAGCTCGAGATGAAAAGTATAAACATACCGTATAGCCGCTTTTTTCCGGGCATCGAGTCCTTTCCTGGCGATGCGCCAGTCCAGCACATCCTCGGGCACCAGGGCCAGACGCCGGAGTAGATGCCCAAACAGTTCACTTTCACGTACAGTGAAATCTAGAGCAAGATTACGCAGCAGCAGGGGCACGATTCACCTTTACAGGCTCTGCAGTTTACTCAGGCGACGCATGAGCAACTGCTCAATAATGATAACGATATCCAGAGGGTTGGTTGATTTGGGAATGTGCACACGTGCCCCCATTTCCGGGACTTCATGTTCGTGGGGAGCGCCTTTGAACATGGAAGTAAGGAGCACCAGAACGGGTTCCTCTTCACCAGCCAGACGCACTATCTCCAGACAGGTACTGACGCCGCCGAGTTTCGGCATGACAAGATCAACAATCACTGCATCGGGTTTTTCATCCAGATAGGCACGAATGCCGGCCAGACCGTCAGGCGCGGTGATCACGGCAAAATCATTATCACGAAACGTATTCGCAAGAATTTTCAGGAAGAGTGGATCATCATCGATCAGGAGAATTTTCAAACGGGGGGAATGCATTGAAACCTCAAACAATCACCGAAAATTGCATAATTCTACACAATCGCCCGCAAAAAGAAAAGGACTATCACCCCCTAGAACCAGCCTGACGCCTGCATAATTAGGCCTGATTTATCAGCAGGGGTTGTTTTAATCTAATGAAAACGGTATGACTACGTGGCGGCAGGCAAGGAAATCTGGAATGTTGTTCCCTCACCTTCGCCGCACGACACATCTATTCTGCCATGATACGACTTGACAATGCGAAGAACAACCGAAAGGCCCAAGCCGGTACCCGTACTCTTCGTTGTGTAAAACGGGTCAAATATCCGCTGAAGATTCTCTTGGGGAATTCCTCTCCCCGAATCGGAAATGCGGATCACGATCATTGCATCATTCTGGTCGAGCACCACTCGCAGTATGCCGCCGCCATGCATTTCTTCGATGGCATTTACCAGAATATTCGAGAAAATCTGTTCAATCTCCGCGGAATCAGCCTGGATTGGTTGGGGTATTTGAAGATACTCGCGCTGCACCTGAATATTATGCATATGCAACAGCGGCTGCAGCATCTGCAACGCAGCATCAATGGTTGCAGCGACTGAAACTTCCCGTAAGGAGTAGCGGGGACGTTTCACCGTATCCAGTAGCTTGCGCAGAATACCGTCAATTCTTCGTACTTCGACCTCGATCTTATCGAGAGACTCCACTTTTTCCTGGTCGTCAAGGCCTCCCTTGACCAATTGGACGTAGAGTGCGATTGCATTCAGGGGATTCCTGATCTCATGGGCCATCCCGGCGGATATATAACCGAGTGTCGATAGTTTCTCCGTCTGAATGATTTCTTCCTGATAGCGGCGTAATTCAAGGGTCTTTTCCTGGACACGGTTCTCCAGCTCACAGTTCCATGCCTCAATCTCCAGCAGCAGTCGATCACGCTCCTGCAGTAGTTCGCGGTTTTTCAGCTCGATTGCCCGCAAACGCAGCACCCGCTCGACCCGCTCAACCAGATCCTGGTTCAGGAATGGCTTGAGAATGTAATCGGAGGCGCCCGCCTTCATCAGTTCCACTGCAACCTGCTCACTGCCGCGACCAGTGACAATAATGACGCAGGTGTCAGCAAAGTCCTGTTTAATGTCCTGCAGCACGGCAAAACCGTCCCTGCCGGGCATCATATAGTCGAGCAGAACAATTTCCGGATGGTCCTGCCTGACACTGGCTAGAGCATCTTCGGCATTCAATGCTGTAAGAACGCGATAGCCTCGATTGCGGAAAATCATCGAAGTCAGATCAAGGTTGATTTTTTCATCATCAACGATGAGGATGCAATAATCCGACGCAGGAGCATCTCCCTGGTGATATCCGGAGGGCGACACAGTAGATGTCACGTGAGTCCTCCTTGCGTACTGAAACAGAAAAGGCAGCAACCGCTGCCTTTTCTGTTAAAAGAGGTCGTCATAACTTATTCCTCAACCGCTCCGGGCGGTCGCACCGTCATCACAGCGCAACATGCACGACGTACAACCCGTTCCGCCGTACTTCCAAAGAGAAAATGATCGATACCGGCACGCCCATGGGTGCCGAGAACAATAAGTGAAACCCCCTCTGCTTCAGCTTTTTTGTTGATTTCCTCATAGGGAATACCAGAAACGATTACCGTTTCATACTTGTGAAAATTTGCCAACTTCCCCGCGCAGAAACGGCGCATCATTTTTCCAGCCGAATCGGTAATCTCGCGTTCCAGTGAATCAAAGGAAATATGGGGCACATAAAACCCGCGTAAATCGACCGGTTCATTAATTACATGCATGACTATCAGCGTCGAATCAAATTTGGTAGCAAGCGTCAACGCATAGTCAAAAGCATATTCCGAAACCTCTGAAAAATCAGTTGCATAGAGAATCTTGGTAAAATCCTTCACAGGCACCTCCCTGTCATAGTTACCGGCCATCCGCGTCGAGGATTTTTTTCATCACCATGCGCAACTCATCAATCTGCAGGGGCTTGTTCAGGTACTCAAAAGCCCCCAGATTCATGGCTTCAAGGTACGTCTCAACACCACCGTACGCGGTAATCATTATAACGTTGCTCTTGGGAAAATATTTATTGAGCTCCCGCATGAAGGTAATGCCATCCATGTGCGGCATCTTGATATCGGTTACAATCAGATTAACCTGTTCCCGATGGAGAAAACTGAGCGCCTCGCAACCGTTGGCAACACTCTCAACCTGAAACCCTTCTCGGGACAGAAGTTTCGCTAAGGCAATCCGGGTGTTATCCTCATCTTCAACTATAAGTATTCTTTTAGGTTTTTCTATCATAGCCCCTGGTGTGCATCCCGGTTGTCGTGCTGGAATTCTACCATGGGGAACCAACCTGTCAACGCACCCTGCGCACACAACTCACTGATTGACCGTCAGGACCGCACGAGCTGCCTCACCTGCTTCGCCGAACGGATTCAGGGCCTTGCCATTGAGCTCAGCTTCAACCCCTCCGGCGTTCTCCAGATCAAGAGCGATATACTTCATGGCTTTCAGTTCAATGTTGTCACCGGCTTTCAAGACATAGCGTTCAGTTACCGCCTCATCAATGGTTACCGCCAACGCTCCATCGACCAATGCACGTAATTTAAGAACAAGCCCCTCAGGACGCTCAACCGCATGCTCGACACGAGGTGCTGATTCTGCGGAAACAGGTTTCTCCGGCAAAGGATCAACCACCAATGCGGGGCCTGGCACGGCGACACTGCTTGCGGGCGATTCCTTCAGTACCGGCGCTGGCGACGGCACTGAAACATTTTCTTCCAGTACCGGCCTTCTCGCAGGGAAAAATAGCAGTAACACCGCTGCGACGACAGTCGCGACAAGTAATAGCGGCAGCACAGCCTGAATCACCGGGAGAACCTTGTGTGGAAGACTATGATACGAACCCGAATCTGAAGCCCCATGGGTGCCGTTCACTATCTCGCGACCATCATTGTTCACAGGTTGAGAGAAGCCCACCTCTCCATACGGCAGCCCCAGAAATGCCGCATAGCTGCGCAGAAATCCCCGAGTGTAGGCTTCACTGGGCAGTTTTGCGTAGTCATCATCCTCCAGGGCCTTGAGATAGACCTTGGCAATCCTGGTTGTCTTCGCCGCATCGTCGAGCGTCAGGCCCTTTGCTTCACGAGCAGCACGCAAACGTACACCGGGCGAAGAAGGATTCTCCCCATTGGTAACTGCAGTGTCAGACATACGCCCCTCACTTCAGCAGTTGTATATACTGCTTGGCCTGCATCCCTAGTTCTCCATCAGGCTCAATTCGCACCACTTCCTTGAACGCGGCGAGTGCGCCATCGGGATTCCTCTCTTTAATATAGGCAATTCCCAGATAATAGTGGGCTCGTATATTATCGCCATTCAAGGCAACAGCTTCTTTGTACTCGGCAATGGCACGTTCCGTATTACCTTCGGCAAAATAAATCCGGCCCAGATTCATTCTGACAAGGGAACTTTTCGGGTTACGCGCAACGATTGGACGAAGCAGGGATAGAGCCGTCGTGTTATTGCCTTTACGATAGTGTGCAAGGG
>CAYSWG010000235.1:0-4270 GCA_964434465.1 uncultured Geobacteraceae bacterium | reverse complement strand
GGAGCATCAGGATGAGCGCACGCTCGGGATGGCGGAGCCGGGTCGCGACCATGGCCGGGACGTCCGAGAGCTCGAGCGCGTGCTCGAGCTGCGTGCGGGCTTGCTGGTAGAGCGGCGTGTCCCACTCGAGCGTGGGCGCCGGGTGCGCCACCTTCGCCACGGCGGGGAGGGTAGATGAAGGTCGTGGGACGTGTGGCTCGCAATGATGGGCCGCTCGGCCCATTGCGGCGCGCGGTCGTAATGCCGATGCTTGCCCCATGCAGCACACCGAGCTCCTGCCGGCGATCTGCGCCGCCATGCCGGCGGTTTGTCCCTGGCCTATGCCAAGGAGAAAACAAAATACACCGGTAACCTGGAATATCGCCACGAGGATGGCAGCGTCGGCCTGCGCCAGGTCTGGCTGGTACGCAATGCCCTGTCCTACCAGGTGCACCCCGACTGGCGGCTGTTTGCCAAAATGAATTTCTCCCTGAGCGACAGCAAAGGACTCTATAGCGACGGGGATTTCATTGAGGCGGTTACCGGCGGCGCCTACCGTCCTGTGACCAATGACCGATGGAATGCCCTGTTCAAGTACACCTATTTCCAGGATACGCCCACGGATAGCCAGGTGACCGCGTCGGGCCTGGCAGCCCAATACTCCCAGCGCAGTCATGTGCTGTCCGCGGATGGTATTTATGATGTGCTTCCCTACCTGTCATTGGGGGGCAAGTTCGGCTACCGCTGCAGCCAGTTGAAGGTGAATGGCGCCGGCGGAGACTGGTTTTCCAGCCATGCCCTGCTGGGTGTTGCCCGGGCAGACCTGCACCTGGTGCGCAACTGGGATATTCTCGCGGAATACCGGTCACTGGTCGCCACGGAGGCGGAGGACCAGCGCAGCGGTGTGTTGCTGGCGGTCTACTATCATCTGAACAGGCACATCAAGGCCGGTGTGGGCTACAACTTTACCAATTTTTCCGATGACCTGACCGATCTGTCCTATCGGAGCCATGGCTGGTTTTTTAATGTGATCGGCTCTCTGTGATTTAAGAGAACCGGGCAGCGCAGAAGTGCTTCACCCTGCTCCGCCGCTGTGCTACACTTGCTGCGGCCCGCGCAATGCGGGGGACCTTCCGGTTGAGCGGGGAGCAGCCCATGAAGTACTATCCCATAAATCTGGATCTCCGCGGTCGTCTGGCAGTTATCGTCGGCGGCGGAGCCGTGGCCGAACGCAAGTGCCGGACCCTTCTTGAGGCGGGTGCGGTGGTGACAGTCATTGCGCCTCGCCTGTCCCGTGGTTTGGTCGGCCTGCTGGAAAAGGGCGAGGTTACCCATCTGGCCCGGGAATATCGCCGGGGCGACCTGGCCCAGGCGTTCCTGGTATTTGCCGCGACGGGCAACCAGGCCACCAGTGCTGCCGTAGCCGAAGAGGCCGCCGAGTGGCGCATTCCGGCAAATATCGCCGACCTGCCCGAGCGCAGCGACTTCACGACACCGGCCTCCGTGGCCCGTGGCGACCTGCTGCTGACCGTTTCAACGGGAGGTAAGTGTCCGGCGCTGGCCCGGGATATCTGCGCGGCACTGGCGGCCGATTACGGCGCCGAGTATGCCCTGGTGCTGCAGATCCTCGCTGCCGTGCGGGAAAGGCTCATGGCGGCGAAGAAAGGTTCCCATGCCATCCGGGATATCCTCCAGGGGCTCATTGTCGGGAATCTGCCCGGACTGGTGCGCTCCGGTGCTGCCGACCGTGTCGACCGGTTGCTCCGTGAGGCGGCAGGTCCCGGTTTCAGCCTGGCCGAACTGGGCATTGCCCGGGGAGGGACGCCATGAGTACGCTGTTATTCGGTGCCGCGCTCCTGCTCTATGGCGCCGCGACGTTTTGCTACGCAACCTTCCTGGTTCGTCCCGGTGCGCGATCGGCTGTCTGGGCTCTGCGGCTGGTGTTCACCGGTTTTGTCTGCCATTGTCTGTTTACGGCTGAACGGTACCTGGCCGCCGGACATACTCCCATAACCAATCTCCACGAGTCCCTTTCTTTTTTCAGCCTGGTGCTGGTCGGTCTGCTCCTGGCATTCCAGTCCCGCTACCGCTCTCCGGTGCTGGGTTCGTTCATTGCGCCCCTGGCCCTGCTGCTCATGGGTGCGGCGGCGCTGTTTCCCGGGGAGACCGCTCCCCTGTCACCTGCCCTGAACAGCAACTGGCTCGGCGTTCACAGCATTGCGGCTTTCTCCGGTTATGGTGCCTTTGCCGTCGCCTTCTGTGCCGGCATCATGTATCTGCTTCAGGAGCGCTCCCTGAAACGGAAACAGCGGGATGAATTTTCCCGGAGGCTTCCTTCCCTGGAGACCCTTGATGCAATCAATTACCGCTGTTTGACCATCGGTTTTCCCCTGCTGACCGTTGCAATCATTACCGGCGCCCTCTGGGCCGAGTCGGCCTGGGGTTCCTATTGGCGCTGGGATCCCAAGGAAACCTGGTCTTTGATCACCTGGTTCGTGTATGCCGCCTTGCTCCACGGTCGGCTGACCACCGGCTGGCGGGGCAGGAGAGCAGCCCTTCTGGCTATCATCGGTTTTGCCGTACTGCTGTTCACCTTTCTTGGCGTAAACTTCCTGCTGCCGGGCCAGCACGGTTCCAGGTAGGGGGATTGCCGATGCATATCATTGTCGTGGGGCTCTCCCACCATACGGCACCCATCGAACTGCGCGAACAACTGGCCTTTGCCGCCGGCCGGATGGAGAGGCCGCTGCGCTGCCTGCTGGCCGTGCCCGACCTTACCGAGGGACTGATCCTTTCCACCTGCAACCGGGTAGAAATTTACGGGGTCACCCGCGATATCGCTGCCGGCATCGCTCGGGTCAAGCGCTTCCTGGCGGAGTTCCACGGTCTTGCCTACGAGCTGCTGGAGCCCTATCTCTACGGCTACCACGGCGAACAGGCCATTCGCCATGTGTTCCGGGTGGCGGCCAGCCTGGATTCCCTGGTGGTGGGTGAGCCGCAGATTCTCGGACAGCTGAAGGCTGCGTACGGCTATGCTGCTGAATACGGGTCGTCCGGGCTCATTCTCAACCGGTTTCTGCACAAATCCTTTTCCGTGGCCAAGCGGGTGCGGACGGAAACGCGGGTTGCTTCGTCGGCGGTCTCCATTGCCTTTGCCGCAGTGGAACTGGCCCGGACCATTTTCCATGACCTGGCTGACAAGACGGTGCTCCTGGTGGGCGCCGGCGAGATGGGTGAACTGGCGGCGAAGCACTTCGTCGGCGCCGGTGTGCGCCATGTGCTGGTTGCCAACCGCACCTTTGCCCGGGGTGAGCAGCTGGCCGGTGAGTTCAATGGTAGGGCGCTGCGCTTTGAGGACCTTTTCGACCACCTGCACAAGGCGGACATCGTCCTTTCCTCCACCGGGTCCGCCCATTATCTGATCGGTCCGAAAGAGCTGGCAGCCGTGTTGCGGCGCCGAAAACTGCGTCCCATGTTTTTCATTGATATTGCCGTGCCCCGGGATGTTGATCCCGGGGTGGATCGCCTGGAGAATGTCTACTTGTACAATACGGACGATCTGCAGGGGGTGGTGGCGAACAACCGGGAACAGCGCCGGATCGAGGCGGAAAAGGCTGAAGCGATCGTTGCCGGTGAAGTGGCCCAGTTTGTGGCCTGGCTCGGTTCCCTGGAGGTGGTGCCGACCATTGTCGCCCTCCGATCCCGCTTCGAGGAAATCGTCCGCGGCGAGGTGGCCCGGACCCTGTCGGCCTGGAGCGGCATTTCTCCGGAACATGAGAAGCGCCTGGAGGCCATGACCTCAGCGGTGATTGCCAAACTGCTGCACACGCCCATCAGCGTGCTGAAGCATACGGGCCAGGGGGGGCGCATCGACCTGTATGTGGATGCATTGCGCAGCCTGTTCGACCTCTCCACCGAACGTATCCTGGCCGACGAGGGGGAAAATGATGATTCCTGAGGCACTGCCCCTGCGCAGCGTGAAAATAGGTACCCGCGGCAGTCCCCTGGCCATCTGGCAGGCCCGGTGGGTCAGTGATCGGCTCAGGGATCGCTGGCCAGGCCTGGAGGTTTCCCTGGTGGTCATCAAGACCACGGGTGACCGGATTCTCCATGTCCCCCTGGCCCAGGTTGGGGGCAAGGGGCTGTTTGTCAAGGAGATCGAGGAAGCCATGCTGCAGGGTTTCGTGGATCTGGCCGTGCACAGCATGAAGGACGTGCCGACCACGTTTCCGGATGGACTGGGGCTGGTCTGCACCACCCGGCGGGAGGACCCCCGGGATGCCCTCGTTTC
>CAYSWG010000234.1:0-4346 GCA_964434465.1 uncultured Geobacteraceae bacterium | reverse complement strand
GAAGGGGGCAGTGATCACGCCTGTGGCGCCTGCTTGGCCAAGCGCCGGCCGTTCACTGCCGCCCGGGCGGCGGTACGCTTCTCCGGTCCGGCCCAAGCGCTGATCCATGGCTTCAAGTACGGTAAAAAGACACACCTGGCCAGACCCCTGGCACTGCTTGTCGCTGAATCCCTCAGACCCTTCATTGTCGCTGCCGCGCCGGACTGCATCGTGCCGGTGCCGCTCCATGACCGGCGCCTGCGGCAGCGGGGTTTCAATCAGGCCCAGAGCATTGGCAGAGTGCTGGCGAAGGTGACGGGGCTACCCCAGTCCGTGGATAATCTGCGCCGGGTTCGCTGGACGGAACCCCAGACCGGTCTGACTGCCACCGATCGGGAGCGGAATATCCGTAATGCCTTTGCGGTGCGCCGCCCGGAACGATTCGCCGGCAAGCGCCTGCTGCTGGTGGATGACGTGTACACAACCGGCAGCACCGTGGCCGAATGTGCGAAGACCCTGCTGGCTGCTGGCTCCGGGGACGTGTTGGTTGCCACCGTTGCCCGGGCGGTCTTCTGAGCGGCGCCGGGGACTTTCTTCGGTTGCCACCTTGTCAGTTTTTATGGTATAAAACCTGCAAATATAATGCAATCATCGCGGGTTATCTTTCATGCATCGCTGCTCTTTTCCACATACCCGACACCGGTTGACGGCTGTCGGGTTGCTGTTTCTTCTGGTTCTGCCGTTGCTGATACTGCTGTCGGCTGCTTCCTGCCGTGCAGCGATCAGCCGGAGTTTTGTGCCTCTGACGGAGCCTCCCCGTGGTGAACGCTGGTTCGGCATGTTTTTCAACGACAAGCGGGCCGGTGTAGTCCGCGTTACGGTCAGTCCAACGCCCACGGGCTCTCTGCTGGAGACGGTTAGTGTCGTGAAGATGTCCGGCTTCGGTTTCTCCCGGGATGCTGCGCTGCGCGAACGCTATGTGGTGGGCCGTGACCTGTCCCTGCAATCCTTTGAAGTTGCCCAGACCATCGACGGCATCGCCGTGACGCTGACCGGTCAGGTTACCGGTAAAGTCATTGCCCTGACCACGGAATCAAAAGGAACCCGTACGGAGAAAACCATTCCGATAGCTGGCCGCGTCTATCCGCCGTCGATACTCAATTTTTACCCCCTTTTCCAATCGGTAACCGCCGGCCGGAGACATCGGTTGACGGTATTTGACCCGGAGGCACTGGCGGTTAAACAGCTGCGTGTGACCGTAGTCGGCTTCGAGACCCTCGCCGGTGTGCCTGCTGTTCATCTGCGCAATGACCTCTATCCATTCGTCAGCAACGATATCTGGGTTGATTATCAGGGCAATACCCTGCTCGAGTCGGTGCGTGACGGCTGGATTGCAACCAGAGTCGAGGACGCGGCCGCAGCGCGGGCAGATTTTGTGGCAGCGGCCCTGGCCCGAGAGGATCTGCTCCGCGAATTCAGCCTGGTGCCGGTTGACCGACCCATTGAGCGCCCGGCAGCGCTCAGCGCCCTGACCCTGGAACTGAGCGGCGTTGCCGGAACGGTGCCGCTCTTGACCGACCAGGTGCAGCAGGTTACCCGCCAACCGGACTCAACGACGGTGCAGGTTACCGTTGACAACCGACTGCTTCCGGCGAGCGGCACACTCAATGCCGCGCTCCCGGAGTTGCAACCCTATCTGGCAGCCAGCGAACGGATCCTGTCGGATCATCCTGAAATCATCCGCTACAAGGCGGCGATTCTTGGTGAGACAACGGAACCACGACTGGTGGTGACACAGCTTGCCCGCTGGGTTGCCGACTACCTGGAGGACGCCACGACCGGCAACCAGTCCCTCCTGGAAATTCTTGAGAAACGATCCGGGACCAGCCTTTGCCACGCGCGGCTGTATACGGCCCTTGCCCGGGCCGCCGGGATTCCGACGCGCATCGTTTCCGGACTGGTCTATGTGGAGGGACACGGCTTCCGCTATCACAGCTGGGCGGAGAGCTATGTTGGGTATTGGCTGCCCGTTGATCCGGCCAACAGCGAAGTGCCGGCAAATGCCAGTCATATCAAAGTGGTGGAAGGCGATGCGCCGGCGGACCTGGCGGTATTGGCTGACAGCATCGGCGCAATCAGGGCGAGGGTTGTTGATTTGAAATACCTGAATACGGACTGAGAGAAATCCTCTGTTAGGTGTTAAGCAGATCTAAAATAATAAAATAATACAGTTTTTACAGAAATTGCGGAGTTGCCGGATCTCCCCGTCGTTAGAACTGCGGCGGAACTCTGCAGAAACTGAACGAACCTAAAACCTGACACCTAAAACCTAAATCTTATGCGGAAGGACATGCCATGGAATACAAAGACACCTTGAACCTGCCGGCAACGGCGTTTCCCATGAAGGCCAATCTTACCCAGAAGGAGCTGGAAATCATCGCTTCCTGGGAGAAGATGGATCTCTACGGGCAACTGACTGAAGCGGGCAAGGAGAAGCCGAAATACATCCTCCATGACGGTCCTCCCTATGCCAACGGCCATATTCACATCGGTCACGCCCTGAACAAGATCCTCAAGGATATCGTCCTCAAGTGCAAGCGCATGAGCGGCTTCGAGGCGCCGTACATACCCGGCTGGGACTGCCACGGGCTGCCCATCGAACTGCAGGTAGAGAAGAACCTCGGCTCGAAAAAACATCAGATTTCCAAGACGGAGATGCGGCAGCTCTGCCGGGACTATGCCGCCAAGTTTGTGGATATCCAGCGCAAGGAGTTCGAACGGCTCGGTATCTTTGGTGAATGGGACAAGCCCTACCTGACCATGGATTACCTGTACGAGGGGATTACCGCCCGGGAGCTGGCAACGTTTGCTGAAAACGGTGGTCTTTTCAAGGGGAAAAAGCCGGTTCACTGGTGCTCTTCCTGCGTCACGGCCCTGGCTGAAGCAGAGGTGGAATATGCCGACCACCGTTCCCCGTCCGTCCATGTGAAATTCCCCCTCAAGGATGATATCGTTGGCTTGGTGCCGGAACTGGCTGGTAAAAACGTTGCGCTGGTCATCTGGACCACGACACCCTGGACCCTCCCGGCCAACCTGGCGATTTCCCTGCATCCCGAATTCGACTACGTGGCCCTGGAAACGGGGAACGATGTGCTGATTGTCGCTGCGGGACTTCTGGAAAGCTTCCGCAAAGGGACCGGTCTGGACGGCCAGGTCATTGCCACCTTCAAGGGTGAACTCCTGGAAAAGAAAGTCTGCAGTCATCCCTTTTACGACCGGGACTCAATCATTCTCCTGGGCGAGCACGTTACCCTGGAAGCAGGTACCGGTTGTGTCCACACCGCTCCCGGCCACGGACAGGACGACTACGAGATGGGCCTCCGCTACGGTCTGGACATCTATAACCCGGTGGACAACCGCGGTCGTTTCCTGGAAAACGTCCAGTTCTTCGCCGGACAGACTGTGCTCGAGGGGAACAAGAGCGTCATTGAAAAGCTGACCGAAACCGGCATGCTGCTTGGTTCCGCCGAGATCAGCCACTCCTATCCCCACTGCTGGCGCTGCAAAAAACCCATTATCTTCAGGGCCACGGAGCAGTGGTTCATCAGCATGGCCACCAATGACCTGCGGGCCAAGGCCCTGGAGGAGATCAACCGGGTCACCTGGATCCCCCGCTGGGGCCGTGACCGCATCTACGGCATGGTTGAGGGGCGGCCCGACTGGTGCATCTCCCGCCAGCGTTCCTGGGGCGTTCCCATTACAGCCTTCCTTTGCCAGGCCTGTGGCGAAGCGATTGCCGACCCGGTGGTGATGGGCCACGTGGCCGACCTGTTCACCGAGCACGGCTCGGACATCTGGTACCAGCGGGAGGCCGGCGAACTGCTGCCGGAGGGATTCGTCTGCCCTGCCTGCGGCAGCGACCGGCTGGAAAAGGAGATGGACATCCTGGATGTCTGGTTTGACTCCGGTGTTTCCCATGCGGCTGTTCTGGAAACCCGGGACAATCTCCATGCGCCGGCTGACCTATACCTGGAGGGGAGTGACCAGCACCGTGGCTGGTTCCATTCCTCACTGCTGGTCAGCGTCGGCACCCGGGACCGTGCTCCCTACCACAGCGTTCTGACCCACGGCTTCGTTCTGGATGGCGCCGGCCGGAAAATGAGCAAGTCCCTGGGCAATGTCACGGCACCCGATGACGTCATCAAGAAGTTCGGTGCCGACGTGCTGCGCCTCTGGGTGGCCACCCAGGACTACCGGGACGACAACCGCATCTCCCCGGAGATCATGACCAGGGTTTCAGAAGCCTACCGGCGCTTCCGCAACACCTGCCTTTACATCCTGGGCAATATCAGTGAATTCGACCCGGC
>CAYSWG010000233.1:0-4372 GCA_964434465.1 uncultured Geobacteraceae bacterium | reverse complement strand
CGCCAGCAGCGGACGGTGCTGGAGGCGCTGCGCTCCGTTCCGGCCCTGGACGTGGTGCAAAGCGGCGGCCCCGGTGGTCAGGCGTCGGTGGCCATTCGCGGCGCTTCGCCGCAACAGCCCCTGGTGCTCATTGACGGCGTTCGGGCCAACGATCCGTCCACCATCGGCGGCGGGTTCGACTTCGCCAGCCTGTCTTTGGACAACATCGACCGGATCGAAGTGCTGCGCGGCCCCCAGAGCACCCTCTACGGCTCCGACGCCATGGGTGGCGTCATCCAGATCATCACCCGGCGAGGCGCCGGGCGGCCGAAGGGATCCGTCACCCTGGAGGGGGGATCGTTCACCACCCTGCGCAGCACGGGTGACCTGTCCGGCGGGACGGACCTGTTCAATTACTCCCTGGGGCTTTCCCGCCTCGACACGAGCGGCATTTCCGCTGCGGGCAGCAACTACGGCAACCGGGAGCGGGACGGGTTCCACTCCACGGCCATAGCCGCCCGCCTGGGACTGACGCCCACGAAACAGTTTGCCTTGGACTGCAGCGTCAGGTTCCAGGATGAAAAGGCCGAGCTGGACCAGGGGGGAGGCGCCGGCCAGGATGATCCCAACTACCTTACCCGGGGCCAGCGTCTGTATCTGCGCAGCGAGGCGCGACTTGACCTGCTGGATGAGCGGTGGCGGCAGACCCTCGGCCTCTCCTTCACCTCCGTGGACCGCAGGTATCGGGACGACGTGGATGTCTCCCGTCCCCTTGACCTGAGTCGCGGCAGCTACTACGGTCAGAACCTGGCCTTCGACTGGCAACATGGCATCAGGCTGCACCGGACGAACACCCTGACCCTGGGCGTGGAAACCAGGGAAGAAGAGGCCGAGTCCGATTACTACAGCGAGAGCATGTGGGGACCCTATGGCAGCTCCTTCCCCAAAACGTCCGCCCGGACGACCGGCTACTATGCCCAGGACCGGATTGCCATTGGTGATGCCTGGATTACCACCCTGGGGGTGCGCCTGGACGACCACAGCCGGTTCGGCGACAAAGTCACCTGGCGGGCAACGACCTCCTACCTGATCAAGCAGACGGCGACCCGCCTGCGGGGCAGTTACGGCACCGGCTTCAAGGCGCCATCCCTCTACCAGTTGTATGACCCCACCTATGGCAACGGGAATCTTTCTCCGGAAAAGAGCCGCGGCTGGGATGCGGGTCTGGAACAGGCCTTCCTGGACGGGCTCGTTGAGGTCGGCTTTACCTGGTTCCAGAACGATTTCACCGATTTGATCGGATTTACCGCCAACTATCAAAATATCGAGCGGGCCGCTTCGCGGGGCGCCGAGGTGTCGGCGACGCTGCGGCCCACGGAAGAGATCACCCTGCGGGCCGGCTATACCTACACGAGGACCGAGGACAAGTCGGATGGCGAGGAACTACTGCGCCGGCCGAAGCACAAGGCGTCCCTGGATCTTGACTACCGGTTCGGGGGCAAGGGGAGTGCCGCCCTGGGACTGAGTTATGTGGGCCAGCGGGCCGATCTTTTCTTTGATCCCGTTACCTATTCCTCCCAGCGGGTCAGCCTGGGCGGCTACCTGTTGGTCAATCTTGCTGCCTCCTGGCAGGTGACCCCCAGGCTGCGGGTCCACGGCCGGATCGACAATCTGCTGGACCGGGAGTACGAGCAGGTCAAGGGGTTCGGTACACCCGGCATCGCCGGGTATGCCGGGGTCACGGTTTCAATGTAACGTTTCCCAACGCCGCATCAGACCGGACCTGCCGGTGAGATATCGCCTGGCAGGTCCGTAACGGATTTCCCATGAAGTCACTGCTTATCAGTTTGCTGCTTGTCATCACCGGGTGCAGCCTCTGCCTCGCCGCCCCGCCCCGGAGGATCGTCTCCCTGGCGCCCAGCGTTACGGAAACACTCTGTGCCCTCGGCCTGGAACGGAACCTGGTGGGCATAACCAGTTACTGTGACCGGCCCGCAACCCTGCGCGGCAAGGCGGTGATCGGCGGCCCGGCCAATCCGTCTCTGGAGGCGGTGGTCGCCCTGCGGCCCGACGTGGTGGTGGCTGACGACGAGGGCCTCGGCCCCCGGCTTGCCGCCCGGCTGGAGCGCATGGGCGTCAGAACGGTCCTCTTTCGGGGGAGCCGGCTGGCCGGACTGCCTGCCGCCGTTCGTCGGCTGGGCAGCGAGCTGGGCGTGCCGGACCGCGGCGGGCGGCTTGCCGCCGAAATTGCCCGTTCCCTGCGTGGGGCACCGGCTCGTCCGGATCGCCCCCTGGCACTGTTCGTCATCTGGCCCGATCCCCTGGTGACTGCGGGACCGGGCACGGTGCTCGACGATGCGCTTCGGATTGTCGGTTTGACCAATGGTGGCACCGGGGCACACGGTACCTATCCCCGTCTTTCCCTGGAAGCGGTACTGGAGCGGGATCCCCAGGTGTTGATCATCGGCCCGGGCCATGCCCGCCACTTTCCCCTGGAAAAACTGCTGCGCCGTCTAGCAGCCACCCGGGCGGTGCGCGACGGCCGGATCTGTTATGTGAGCGATGCCCTCTACCGCCCTGGTCCGCGCATCCCCGCGGGGATCGACGAACTGCACCGCTGTGCCGACCGCTTCGCCCGTGCTGCCGTGGCACGGCAGGGGAGCCGGCCATGACCCTGCGCACGTTCCTGGTGGCTGCTGCGGGAGTTGCCGCAGTTTCCCTGGCCTGTCTGGCCAGTGGCCCGCAGTTCATCAACCCCTTTCTTCCCGATCCCGTGCAGCTGCATATTCTGCTGGAACTGCGCCTGCCCCGGATCATCGTCGCCCTGCTCATGGGCGCCGGGCTGGGTGTGGCCGGTGCAGTGCTCCAGGGGGTGTTCCGCAATCCCCTTGCCGATCCCTATGTGCTGGGCACCTCCAGCGGCGCCGCCCTGGCCGCCGCCTTCGGCCTGCTTGCCCTGAAGACCGCCACGGCCTGGACAGTTCCGGCCCTGGCCCTGGCCGGCGCCTTTGCCACGAGTCTGCTCGTCGGTCTCCTGGGGCGATCGGGCTGGGGTGTGGCCAGAGAACGGCTTCTCCTGGCCGGGGTCGGCGTCAGTTTTTTTCTCTCGGCCCTGCTCATGCTGCTCATGAGCCTGGCCAGTGCCGATGGCGTCAAGCGGGCCCTGTTCTGGATGTCCGGCGATCTTGCCGGCGCCGACTGGACCGTGGTCCCGGCAGCGGCCGTCCTGCTGCTGACCGGCTTCTGCCTGGCCCTGGCCCGGACGCGGGGGCTGAATGCCCTGGCACTGGGAGACGAAACGGCCTTCGGTCTCGGCCTGGAACCGGGGCGGGAACGGGTTCTTCTGGTGCTTGCCGCGGCGCTGCTCACGGCGGCGGCCGTTGCCCTGGGCGGTATCGTCGGCTTTGTCGGTTTGATCGTTCCCCACGGCGTCAGGGCGCTGGTCGGCGCCGACGCCCGCCAGGTCGTGCCCCTGTCGGCCTTGGGCGGCGCTACACTCCTCTGCCTGGCCGATACCCTCGGGCGCACGGTGGCGCCACCCCTGGAAATACCGGCGGGCATCGTCACGGCCCTGGTCGGCGCCCCCTGGTTCCTGGTTCTGTTGCGCCGCTACGGACGGGAGGACGGTTTATGACCCTGCTGGTCTGCAGCGACGTTTCTTTTTCCTATGGTCAGAAACCGGTTCTCACGGATATTGCCTGGTCCGTCGGTCCGGGGGAGCTGGTCGGGCTGATCGGTGCCAACGGCGCGGGCAAGTCGACCCTGCTGCGCCTTGCTGCCGGGATGCTCAGGCCCGGAACGGGTACCATTACCCTGTGCGGCCGGCCCCTTGCCGACTGGCGGGCCCGGGAGCGGGCGACGGTGCTCTGCTACCTGCCCCAGTCCCCGGAGGCATCCCTGCCGTTCCGGGTCGGCGAACTGGTGGCCATGGGCGCTGAGGCCGCCGGCTGCGGCGCGGCGGCCCTGGCGGACATCCTCGCCGCGGTCGGTCTGGTCGGGCATGCTGCCACTCCCGTGGGGCGGCTCAGCGGCGGTGAACGACGCCGGGCCTTTCTTGCCATGGCCCTGGCCCAGGGCGGCTCCCTGCTCCTGCTGGATGAACCCCTGGCCGGACTTGACCTGCGTTTCCAGTATGAACTGCTGGATCTGCTGCGTGCGTGGTGCCGGGAGCGGAACATGGCCATCGTGCTGTCGCTCCACGACCTGCTTCTGGCGCGGGAGCTGGACCGGCTGCTTGTCCTGGGCGGCGGGACGGTGCTTGCCGATGGTGCTCCGGACCGGGTGCTGCGGCCTGAACTGATCCGGCGAACCTTTGCCCTGGAGCGGCCGCTGGCCTGGCTGGAGCAGATGCTATGAGACCCGGGGTGAAGAAAGGCCGCGGGGGCCGGGGGGG
>CAYSWG010000232.1:0-4409 GCA_964434465.1 uncultured Geobacteraceae bacterium | reverse complement strand
ATCTGCACACCGATCTGGGAAGAGACCAGCTTCAAGTGGAAGGTGAGCGGCAGGTAGAGGGCATTGGGCGGCACGAACGCGCCCAGGGAAAATACCAGGGGGAAGGCCACGACCTTCAGCTTTGCCCAACCCAGGTGCAGCCAGCACAAGGCAACCACCACCAGCCAGAGGGACAGAAACTGCAGGGTGAACTCCCCCCCCAGCTCGCCGGCCCAGAACAACAGCAGACCGGGTGCCAGCAGGGACACGCCCAACCAGGAAGGAGCGGTCGGGACCCGGATCAGCCGCTCCCGTTTTTCCCAGAGCAGGTACAGCGCCATGGGCAGCACCACGTAACAGTAGGAAAAGTCTTCCGTTTGCCATCTGCCGTAGAGGTACGTCAACGAAGCATGGTAGATCTGCCAGAGCAGTACGCCATAGGCGAGGCACACCGTCCAGAACAGCGCGCTACTGCGGGTAAGCCGAAAATGATGTCCAGTCAAAGGGTAGCTCCTGAAACCCGACGGCTCCTGCCGCCGACAAAAAGCCCCCTCCCCAGGGGGGAGGGGAACGAAAGGAGAGGAATGACCGCCAGGTAGTGCGGGGGGAGAATCCATTGGCGTATCCCCATGGTGAAAATACCGGAAGCGGATTACAAACAAACGACAGCCACGTTTCCATGGGGTGAATTCTTCCGCCCTGACTCGGATGAACCGATCGGCCTGCTGCGCCAGGCCCGCAGCGGAGGATATGTTACAATGGTGTCAATTTTCTGCCGATGGCGCTTTTCGCATTTTCATTACGGGGATAAGCCTGTATTTTTATGCTGGCGATCAGTCGAAAGATAAACCACGGCGGCATCATGCTGCGATACCGTCGTGGCAGTCGGACATCCCTGCAGCGTGAAGAGGAAGAACCAATGAAAGTCATCGCGATCAGACATGCGGAAGCCGTTGAACGCAACGGGACCATTGTCGACGAAGGCCGTTATCTGACCCCGGAAGGAAGATTTCTGTTCAGGAAAACCTGCAAAACCCTGCTCTCGGAAGGAATTGACCCCAACCTCATTCTCACCAGCCCCTGGCTCAGGGCCGCCCAGACCGCGGATATTCTCGCCGAAAGAATCGACTATGTGGGATCCCTGCTCCCCGTACCCGAATTGGCGCCCGGCTTTGACCTCAACGCCCTGCAGCAACTGCTGACCGCCTACTACCCGGTCAAGGAACTGGTGCTCGTCGGCCACGAACCGGATCTCAGCGCTCTCCTGAAACAACTCTTGCCGCTGCCTGATGGGTTTTCCCTGGCCAAGGGCTCTGCACTGAAGTTCTGTGTCGACCCGAAGGAGATTGCGGCAGGCGCCGAGTTCAAATGGTTGGCCGTGGGCAAGAAACTGACATCATCCATCAAGAAGCTGGCTTAGCCGTAAGAGTCGGGAGGAAAAATCATGGCGGGAAACAGCAAAAAAGACAAGGCCGCCGGCCAGGGAAACCAGGAGAAGGTCGCCTTTGAACTGGAAGCGCCGGGGGCGGGAGAGGTGCTCCTCACCGGCAGCTTCAACGCCTGGGATGAAGCAGGCCAGCCCCTGAAAAAGGGCAAGAGCGGCATCTGGAAACTGAAGCTGAAGCTGCCCCCGGGCAGACACGAATATCGCTATATTGTGGACGGTCAGTGGGTTACGGATCCCTGCTGCGGCGAAACCGTTGACAATGGCCATGGCGAACGGAACAGCGTCATCGTCGTCGAACCGTAACCGGTTGCCGGAGGCGGCGGGGTGACGAACCCGTCATTCCCGAGAAGGCGGAGATCCAGGGGGATTCTGTCCCCGCCGGGTCTCCGACACCTCCAACCGGTTACCTGCCGCCCGCTTCATCCGCCTTCTTGATCAACTGGCCGGTCAGATCGATCTCCTTGTTGGTATAGAACACGCCGACCCGCTTGTCGAGAATGGCCGCATAGCCACCCTCGTCGCCCATCGTGCCCATGAGCACGCCGAGACGGGTAACCAGTTTCTGCAGGGATTCCCCTTCGAGCTGCTTCAACTCATCCTAGGCTTCCTGCTGACGATTCTGGAACTCCCGGGCCAGCTTCTGCAGCTGCCGCTCCTTTTCACTGCGCGCTTCCCGGCTCAGCTTGCTGCTCCCCTTCTCAAAGTCTGCCTTGGCTTTCTCCAGGTCGGCGCCCAGCTTCTTCAGGGATGCCGCCAGCTCATCGGCCTTCTTCAGCACCGCAGCCCTGGCGGCAACACCTTCCCGACATTCGGACACCGCTTTCTGCAAATCCACCACGGCAATCTTCACCGGTGGCGCAGCCCAGGCCTGGCCGGCAGCAAGAATCATGAACGACAGTACACCCAGCACCACTTTTTTCATCAATAACTCTCCTTGGTTTTCATCCGGAGTTTCCGGACGGAAACTCCTTGGGAAGATTACTGCCTTACCGCAGCCGGCTGTCACTGACCCGGCGAATGCCGGCGCCCCTGCTGCGCGAACGCTACACTGCCGCCTGGAGCAAACTCTTGCGCAGGTGATGCCCATGCGCCGCAACAGCAACCGCATCGGTACGCTCGACGATTACCGGCGGGATTTCTTCGTTGCGCCAGAAACCGCACACATAACAACTGATACCTGATACGTCACCCGTGGAAACCGTCAGATTTCTCCGATACACACCGATCCGTGCGCCACACTTGGGACAGTTCATGGCAACCTCCAGAAAACAGTATACTCCGTCGTGCGTTATGTATCGTACAGAGAGTGATTGACGACCATGCAACGGTGAGGTAACGATTGGGGGAACGACGGGATATACTGTGTCGCAAGGGCTCTCCTGCGCAGTCCGTTACCCACGGAACTGACGGTCTCCCTATTCAACGGTCACCGATTTCGCCAGGTTGCGCGGCTGGTCCACGTCGGTCCCCCGTGCCACCGCCATATGGTAGGCAAGAAGCTGCAGGGGAATACTCAACAGCACGGGAGTCAGGTCGCCGCCATCGACGGGAACCCGGATGACTGCCTCGGCCTTGTCCGCAAGGCCCTGGTCGCCCGCAACACAGACAGCGATCACCCGACCTCCCCGGGCCCGGACCTCTTCAATATTGGACAGCATCTTCCCTTGGGTTTCTCCAGGCTGAACCAGGGCAACAACCGGTACCTCTTCGTCAATGAGAGCGATGGGACCATGTTTCATCTCGCCGGCCGGATAGCCTTCGGCGTAAACATAGGAGATTTCCTTGAGTTTCAGCGCGCCTTTCAGGGCAATGGGGTAACACGACCCGCGCCCCAGGTAGAAAAAGCATCGGGTCTGGGAAAAGCGCCGGGCAATGGCTTCGACCTCGTGGTTGAGGGTCAGGGTTTCTTCGATCAGTGCCGGCAGGCGCACCAGGGAGGCAATCATTGCCGTGCTCTGGTCGCGGCCGATACTGCCGCCGGCCCTCCCGAAGTGGATAGTGAACAGATACAGGGCGGCAAGCTGGGTGACAAAGGCCTTCGTTGAGGCAACGCCGATTTCCGGACCGGCGTGGGTGTAAATGACCCCTTCCGCCTCCCGGACGATGGACGAATCAATCACGTTGCAGATGGCAATGGTGCGGGCACCCCGATGGAAAGCCTCGCGCATGGCGGCTAGGGTATCGGCGGTTTCTCCGGACTGGGAAATGGCGATGAAAAGGGTCCGCTGATCCAGGACCGGCCGACGGTAGCGGAATTCCGAAGCAATATCCACTTCAACGGGAATCCGGCACTGCTCTTCAAGCAGGTGCTTGCCCACCAGCGCCGCATGCCAGGACGTGCCGCACGCGACAATGCAGATACGCCGAATGGTTCGCAACACCTCATCCTCAAAATGCAGGTCACCGAGCCAGACCGCGCTCTCATTCTCCGCCAGGGTACCGGCCAGGGTGTTGCGCACGGCCTGGGGCTGCTCAAAGATTTCCTTGAGCATGAAGTGACGGTAGCCGCCTTTTTCAGCCAGAATCGGCGACCAGTCGATGTGGCGAGGGGTCTTTTCCACGGAAGCACCGTCTAATGTGGAATAGCGGACGCCGTGGGCGTCGAACACGGCAAGCTCGTCGTCATTGAGAAACACCACATCACGGGTGCGGGACATGACGGCGGGGATGTCGGAGGCCACGATATATTCAGTGTCACCGACGCCGACCACCAGGGGAGAACCCTTTTTTGCCGCGATGAGCAGGTCGGGTTCGTCATCACAGAGGATGCAGAGTGCATACGCGCCATGCAGTTCAGCCAGGGCCCGGCGCACCGCCGGTTCAAAATCCAGCCCCTCGATCATGCGCTGCTCGATAAGGTGGGCGACCACTTCCGTGTCGGTTTCACTCCGGAAGGTATGCCCAAGACTGCGCAGCATGGTTTTCAGACGGGGATGATTCTCGATGATGCCATTGTGGACCAGCACCACCGAACCGGCCCGAT
>CAYSWG010000231.1:2221-4436 GCA_964434465.1 uncultured Geobacteraceae bacterium | reverse complement strand
TCTGCCTTGCCCGGGGTGGAATGTCTACTGTGTTAGTTCAGTATCATCCTGAGTTTCCCGATGGAAACGGGGCAGTCTGGCGTGGCCGTGCGTTCCCCGTGCGGTTGGACGGCGCGATGGTTGGGGATGGTATAACCCCCTCTTGCTGACGGGGCAATGCCCCGGCCTTTGAGTATTTACTTTTACTGCCGGTCGCACTATGGTACAAGATTGATTTTATTATGAATCGGGGTACTCCGTGTCAGCTTTTGTACGCCATGTCGGTGCCACATCGCTAGCCAATCTCCGGGAAATGGGCCGGATGGGTCTCTTTCTCGCCTACGCCTTCTACGTCATCGTCCGCTATCCGGGGAAACCGATCCAGATTATCAAGCAAATCAATTTTATTGGGGCCAAGTCGTTTTTCGTCATTTTCCTCACGGCGGCTTTCACCGGGATGGTGCTTGGTCTGCAGGGTTACTACACCTTGACCAAGTTTGGCTCCGAAGGGATGCTCGGTGCGGTGGTTGCCCTGTCCCTCATCAGGGAGCTTGGCCCGGTGCTTTCCGCCCTGATGGTGACGGGGCGGGCCGGAAGTGCCATTACTGCCGAGATCGGTATCATGCGCATTACCGAACAGATCGATGCCCTGGAAACCATGGCTCTGGAACCGTTCAAGTATCTCATGTCCCCGAAAATTCTCGCGGCGCTGGTGGCGGTGCCCCTGCTCTGTGCAATTTTTGATGTGGTCGGCATTGCCGGTGGGTATCTGGTGGGCGTCAAGTTGATGGGTGTTAACCCCGGTGCCTATTTCCACGAAATGGAAAAGGGTGTGCAGTGGAAAGATATCTATTCCGGCATGATCAAGTCGGTATCCTTTGCGCTGATTATTGCGTGGATCTCCTGCTATAAGGGGTACTATGCGACCCGTGGCGCCGAAGGGGTTTCCCGGGCGACAACGTCTTCGGTGGTCATGTCCTCGGTCCTCATTCTGGTGTGGGACTACTTTCTCACTTCCATTCTCATCTGAACCATCCCCACGTTACACAACCGACCTGCCGTGCGGAGTGGGGAACGTGGGATACCGGCATGTGGTGCTCTATGATTGAGTTGTTCCGGGTTACTAAATCTTTTGGCTCACAGGTCGTCCTCAGTGATCTGGACCTGGTTATCCCTTCCGGGAAAATTACCGCCATTATCGGGCCGAGCGGCGAAGGAAAGAGCGTGCTGCTGCGCCATATCATAGGACTGGTGAAGCCGGACCGGGGGCGCATTGTTGTCGATGGCGAGGACATTACCCATCTGGGCCGTCGTCAGTTGAATCGCGTCCGGGAGAAGTTTGGTGTGCTGTTCCAGAATGCCGCCCTGTTCGATTCCATGACGGTCTTCGAAAATGTGGCATTCCCCCTGGAAGAAAAAACACGACTCGGTAAAGGAGAGATTACTGACCGGGTGCATGAGGCCCTGGAGGCTGTCGGTCTGCGCGGTGTGGATGACAAGTACCCCGATCAGCTTTCCGGGGGGATGAAAAAACGGGTTGGCCTTGCAAGGGCATTGTTGCTCAAGCCGGAGATCATCCTCTTCGACGAGCCCACAACCGGACTTGATCCGATCATCTGCAATGCCATGCACCGTCTCATCAAGGACACCCATGAGCGGTTCGGCTTTACGGCGGTGATCGTTACCCATGAGGTCCCGGCAATCTTTGAAGTCTGCGGCTATGTGGCCATGTTGTATCGCGGCCGCATCCAGATGCGCGGAACACCGGAAGAAATAAGAAACTCCGAAGATCCCGTGGTGCGCCAGTTCATCCATGGTGAGCTGGAGGGGCCACTGCAGTTCGTTTAAGGGGAAGCCGTTCCCGCGAATTTTTGTTGGAAGGTGCTCTATGGATAAGACCAGAATCGAAACGATAGTTGGCATATTTGTCCTCGCCGGCATACTCTGTCTGGCATTTCTCTCCATAAAATTGGGTAAGATGGAGTTTTTCGGCGGCGAATTCTACCGTGTCTCGGCAGATTTTGAATCCGTTTCCGGTTTGAAAAGCGGCGCCTCCGTGGAAATTGCCGGTGTCGAGGTGGGCCGGGTCGAGCGGATCGACTCCCATCTCTTTGGCGGTTTCGGGCATGAGTTGCATGGGCCCGATCGCGCCGCGCGCGGAAACCGCGTTTGAGTTGAACCGCGACTCCGCCCAGGCGACCGCGCCGCCGTCCTTGTCGTAGGTCATGAGCGACAT
>CAYSWG010000231.1:0-2211 GCA_964434465.1 uncultured Geobacteraceae bacterium | reverse complement strand
AACGTTGTCCTGCGTATCAACGCCGGTGTGGACGTGCAGGACGATGCCATTGCCTCCGTCCGTACACGGGGTATTATTGGTGACAAGTATGTCCAGCTGAAGCCGGGTGGCTCCGATCGTCTGGTCGCCGACGGCGGCAGGATCCGCGACACGGAGTCGGCCATTGATTTCGAAGGACTTATCAGCAAGTTTATCCATGGGAAAGTTGACTAAGAGCAAGGAGACAACCATGAAAATGCTTCGTACCACCGGATTGTTGCTGTTCGCGCTCCTCTCGTTGAGCGCTGCGGTCGCCTGTGCGGCCGAGGGGAGCCAGGAAAAGCTGGAGCTGGGACTTGATGCCTGTCTGCTCCGGGCGTTGACCGCCGCACCGGAACTGGGCGAATCCCGTGCCGACATTGAACTGGCCGAAGCAAAGCTGGCCGAGGCCAGGGCCCATCGCTATCCGCAGATCGATTTTCTCGGTCTGGTCGGACCGGTTTCCAAGGCCCGTTACGGAACTGACTTTCTGGATACTTCCGACCGTAATGATCGTATCCATGGCCTCACTGTCTTTACCCGCGGTGAAGCAACCCTCGTGCAGCCGCTCTACACCTTTGGCAAGATCAGTGAGCGGATGAAGGCCGCCGGTCACGGCATTGCCGTGGATCGTGCCCGGAAGGAGCAACGGAGCAACGAGATCGCCCTTAAGGTCAAGGAATACTATTTCGGCGTGCTGCTGGCCCGGGAATTGAAGGAGTTGGTCAGCGAAGTGGGCGAATCCTTGGACAAGGCGCGCACCAAGGCAAAGGATCTGTTGGACAAGGGCTCGGCCAATGTGGAGTTGCTGGATATCTACAAGCTTGATGCCTTTTCCGGCGAGGTGCGCAGGTATGCCGAGGAGGCCCGGAAGGGAGAGTCTCTGGCCCTGGCGGCGCTGCGAACCCAGATCGGCCTTGGTCGTGACGCGGATTTCGATATCGCCACCAAGCGTCTGACCGCCGACGAAGTGGCCTCCGGCGGGCAACTGCCGGTTTATCTCGATGCAGCAAAAATGAAGCGTCCTGAGTACCGGCAGTTGCAGGAGGGGCTCCAGGCACGTAATGCCCTGGTCAATGCCGCCAAAGCGGACTACTATCCTGACCTTTTCCTGGGCGCCTACTTGTCGGGGGCGTATGCGCCCGACCGCGATCGCGTCACCAATCCCTGGATTTCCGACCAGTTCAATCACTTGTGGGCCGGTGTGGCCCTGGGGATGAAGTGGAAGCTGGATTTTGGCATCACCTCGGCCAAGGTTGCCCAGGAACAGGCCCGTTACCGTCGACTGGTCAGCACCAATGAGTATGCCCAGGCAAACATTCCGCTGCAGATCAACAAGGCTTACCTGGAATTGCAGGAAGCGGAGCGGAGCATCGCCGCAACCAGGGATGCCTATGGCAATGCCAAAAAATGGGCAGTTTCCGCCATTGCCAACTTTGATATGGGCGTTGGACCGGCCAAAGAGATATTTGAGTCATTGCAAAGCTATGCGCGGATGCGGGCAGCGTATTTCCAGTCCATTTACAATTACCATCTGTCCCAGGCGAATCTCGCCTATGCTGTAGGTGAATCACCGATTGTCAAGTAAGGGGGAATGAGCAGAATGCGTACTTTGAAGGTTGCAGTTCTTATTGGCAGTTTGTTGTGTCTGGCCCCGGCAGGCACGGCACTGGCCTCCGTAACCACCCAGGTCAAGGGGGTCGTCGATCAGGTGGTGAAGATTGTTTCCGACCCGGAGTTGAAAAAGTCCAGCAATGAAAACAAACGAAGGGCGGCCCTCAAAAAAACCATCGGTACGGTCTTTGCCCACGATGAAATGGCCCGGCGTTCACTGGGCAGTCACTGGAAGGGGCGCACTCCTGCTGAGCAGCGGGAATTTACCGCTCTTTTTGCCACGCTGCTGGAGAATTCCTATGCCGGCAAGATTGAAGCCTACGAGAACGAGCGGATTGTATACGGCAAGGAGATTATTGACGGCGACTATGCTGAAGTCAAATCACGAATTGTCACGGCAAAGCGAGATGAGTACACGCTCGACTACCGGATGATCAAGGTGGGCAATCGCTGGGTTGTCTACGATGTGGTGATCGAGGGGGTCAGTCTGGTTTCTAATTATCGGACCCAGTTCAACAAGATCATTCTCAGTCAGGGCTATGGCGCATTGGTCAAGAAGCTGAAAGACAAGGGCTTCGA
>CAYSWG010000230.1:0-4471 GCA_964434465.1 uncultured Geobacteraceae bacterium | reverse complement strand
TTCCCTGCATAACGTGCCGCCGAGCGGAACAGAACGTCCACCGAGGGGCGGTGGCGGCTGACCAGGGGGCCTTCCTTGATTTCCACAAAGTAGCGTGCGCCGCTGCGTTTCAGGAGCAGGTGCCTGTTGCCCGGGGCAATGAGCGCCCGACCGCGAATTACGGTATCGTTTTCTTCTGCTTCTTTGACGGTAATGCGACAGAGGCTGTCAAGTCGCGCCGCAAAGGAGCGGGTGAAGTGCTCCGGCATATGCTGGACAATGACGATGCCGGGCGAGTCGAGAGGCATGGCTTCAAGAAACATCCGCAGCGCTTCGGTGCCGCCGGTGGACGCCCCGACGACAACCACCTTTTCCGTTGTCTGGATCATGGCTTTCGAGGTGGGGCGGGCGAGTACCGCATCGGCCGTCAACTTGGGCGCGACTTTCAAGGTTGTCGGTCGCAGGGGGCGCAGCTTCGCCTGGGCGGACGCCTTGACCGCGTCGCAGATCAGGACCCGTGACTCCTCCAGAAACGTTTTCACGCCCAGCTTGGGCTTCTGGACGATATCCACCGCACCGTATTCCATGGCTTTCAGGGCGGTCTCGGAGCCCATCTCCGTCAGGCTGGAACACATTACCACCGGTATCGGTCGTTGGGACATGAGCTTCTGCAGGAAGGTAAGCCCATCCATGCGCGGCATCTCCACATCGAGGGTGATGACATCGGGTATTTCTTCCTTGATTCGCTCTGATGCTATGAACGGATCAGCCGCAGTCGCCATGATTTCAATCTGCGGATCGGAGGCAAGCAATTCAGCCAGCGTTTGACGGACAACTGCCGAATCATCAACGATAAGTACTTTTATTTTTTTTGACATTACATGGGTTCCGCACGCACTGGTTGCAGATGTCCGGTTGCGGTTCCGGGCTGTGGGAGGGTTCTACTGGTGCGTAATCAGGCCAAAAGCTTCAAGTTCGGCAATCAGTTTCCTTTTGTCGATGGGTTTGACCAGATAGGAGGTGCAGCCACCGAGATAGTAAGCTTCCACAACGTCCCTGGGAGCATTGAGTGCCGTCGTCATGATGATGTTCACTTCGTGGCGGTGACTGATTCCTTTCTCCTCTTCCAGGTGCCTGATTGCTTTGAGGACCTGCTGGCCATCCATTTCCGGCATCATGATATCCAGGCAGATCAAATCATAGGGCGTGTTCTCCTTATGGGCAAGGAGGAAGGCATCGACAGCCTCCCTGCCATTGATGGCCACATCGCTTGAGCCATAGGGATCCAGAAATTTCTGCAACAACCTGCGACTGGCAAAATCATCTTCAACAATGAGTGCTCTCATTTTTTCCTCCCGTGCTCCATGCGGTGCTGTAGCTGCTGGAATTCATCCTCTGCCATGCGCAACAGTTTACGCAGGTCCTGTTCCTGTTCACAGCGAGCCGCCGACTCTATGGCTTCGGCCATGTTCCTGAGCAATCCGGCGGTCATGTTTGCCGCGGCCCCTTTGATCTGGTGCGCATGGAAGCTTGTGCCGGGCAGGTCATTACAGGTGATTGCCTTGCGCAGTTTCTCAAGCTTGCCAGGCATGTCTGCCAGAAAACCGTCGACTATTTCCTGATAGAACTGCACATCATTATCAAGTTTTTCCAGAAGGGCAGATTCGTCGAAGCGCTCTCCGGAGACGTGATGTGCGGCTTCTCCGTGCAGAACTTCAACCGGTGCAGCAGGGTGAAGGTGTTTCTCAAGAACTTTTGCCAGGGTCTGCTGGGTGCACGGTTTGGTCAGGTAATCGTCCATTCCTGCAGCGAGACATCGGTCGCGGTCTTCCGCCATGGCGTGTGCAGAGAGGGCAACTATGGGGACATGCCTGCCGGTCAGTTCTTCCTCGCGCCGGATGAGTGCTGTTGCCTCGGGCCCATCCATTTCGGGCATCTGCACATCCATCAGCACCAGATCGTAAGGGGTCAGCTGCAGGGCTGCAATCGCTTCCTTGCCTGTAGCGACCGCTTCAACCCGATAGCCGATATTTTCCAGTAGATACATGGCGACCTTCTGGTTGGTTATATTATCCTCGGCAAGCAGGATGCGTCCTTTACGGCTACCCATTTTCCCCTGGTGGCTGGCGCTGTCCCGGGCTCGGCGTTGCGGCGGAGGGGCCGGATATTTGCCCGCGACCTGTGCCAGGCAATCGTGCAGCTGACCATATTTAACGGGTTTTTGCAGAAACGATGCACATTCCATGTGTTGAGTACGGGCAAGTGAATCATGTTTGCCGATACCCACCATCAGGACAAGGGCAAGGTTTTCCTGTCTCCACGCTGCACCGATGGTAGCCGCCAGTGGTACGCCCGATGCGGTTTCGAGGCGATGGTCCATGAAGGCAATGGCAAAGCGGTCGTTTGTGTCTGCACCGTTCTGCAGGAGGGCAAGAGCATCGTCGGCCGTGGCAGTGCTTGAAAATCGACAGTTCCACAGGGTGAGGTACGTCTCCAGAACGTGTCTGTTTGAGGCGCTTTCGTCAACAATGAGAATCCGCTTTTCGCAAATTTCTGCCGGCAGAACCGGGAGCCACTCCTGGGCATCTGGGTTCTTTTGCAGCATAGCGGTAAATGAAAAAGTGGACCCGACTCCTTTTTCGCTGCTGACCCAAATGGAACCGCCCATCATTTCGACGAGCCCCCGGGCAATAGCCAGACCCAGACCGGTTCCCCCGTGGGTGCGGGTTGTTGAAATGTCCACCTGGGAGAACATGCGAAACAGACTGCCCCTGTTCTGTGGAGCGATGCCGATTCCTGTGTCGGATACGTCAACGCGCAGGACTACGCTTGCTGCCTGCTCATCGGCAAGGCTGACTTTGACGAAAACTTCTCCCCGGGCAGTAAATTTCACAGCATTGCTGAGCAGGTTGAAAAGCACCTGCCGGAAACGGCCCGGGTCACCGCAAAGTTGTCCGGGTACTTCCGGATCAACCAGATACATAAGGTCCAGACCTTTTTCCGTTGCCTGCTGGGCGAAGAGATCACAACTGGTTTCTACGAGGTCCCGCAGATTAAAGTTACACAGGTCAAGCTCCAACTTGCCCGCTTCAATTTTCGAGAAGTCAAGAATGTCATTAACAATTGACAGGAGTGATTCAGCGGAATAGTGGACAATTTCGGCGTATTCCCGCTGTTCATCAGGTAAATCGCTATCCAGGAGCAATCCGGTCATGCCGATGATGCCGTTCATGGGAGTGCGTATCTCATGGCTCATGGTGGCAAGGAAGCGGCTTTTGGCCTGGTTGGCCTGGTCGGCCTGCAGTATGTCCTCAGTGGTTGCCTGATACTGGCCGGCCAGATCATGGAGCGCGGACAGTTGTCTGCCGGCCTGCCGCCAGATGAACAGTGCTCCCAACAACCCGGTGCCGGTCAAGAACAGGACAAGACCGGGCAGCAGTGCTGCTGCCGTGTTTGCTGTCCAGAAAACCGCCAGGGGCAGTGCCACGGCCAGACAGGAGGCCGCTGCCAGCGAACCGGCCAGCCGAGGCGAGACCAGTACGTGCGGATCGCGACACGGCTGCCCTTCGAAAAGTGCAGTTTATCGTCGCTTGCGTGGGGCATGTCCATAGGCGCCATGTTCCTTGCTGACCATTGAACGAAGTTTCTTGAGAAATACCTCACCCGTGTGGGTTTTGAAAAACAATTTGCGCCCCTGGGTGCCCCCCAGATCGTTGGCATTGAGTGTGAGGAGGTTTTTTGCAAGTAGCTGCAAAGCCACTTCGATGTTCTGCTGACCGATGCCCCGTAGCCTGTTGTTTTGTGCAGCCAGCATATCCGAACCGCCGAACAGTTTCACTTCGATGCCATCGGCGTGTATGCCGTACCGGTTGAAATGGGCGAGCATTGCCTCAACGGAGCGGTCGACGTAACGGAAGAGTTCTCCCGGTTCACGCCCCGTGTCTCGCGGCAGGACGGCATGGCAGATGGCGCCGAGGCGCAGTTGGTGGCTGAACATGGTAACGGAAACACAGGAGCCGAGAACCGTTGAGACCAGGGTCGGCGTTTCAGCGGCGTACAGTTCTCCCGGCTTCAGCGTTACTTTCAGCAGATTATCATGGTCATGGCCGTTCATGATGGTTTCCGGTAAATAGTTGACGTGACCTGTACCACCGGCACGTCAAGTCCGTTAAGTGATTCAGAATGGCCGATGAACAGGAACCCGCCGGGGAAGAGATGGCTGGTGAGTTTCCGCAGCAGGCATTCCTGGGTTGGCCGATCGAAGTAGATAAGTACATTTCGGCAGAAAATGATGTCCATCGGTTCCGTTATGGGAAACTGGCTGTCCATGAAATTCAGCCGCTGAAACCGGACCAGTCTGCGTAGTTCCGGAACGATGCGCACCAGACCCCTGGTGACATCCTTGCTTTTCAGGAAGAATCTGCGGCGCAGTACCGCCGGAACCGCCTCGATTCGGTCTGCCTCGTATACTGCATTCCGGGCTTTTTCCAGC
>CAYSWG010000229.1:0-4514 GCA_964434465.1 uncultured Geobacteraceae bacterium | reverse complement strand
TATGTAGTAGAGTACCTTTACCCCGGCCTTTTTTGCAGCTCCGGCCAGATGCAGAAAAACTCTTCTCATTTTCGGGGTCCTTCCCTTGGTGGCTGTGACCGGTGGTTGTCCGGCATGACCGTGTCCTGTTGATGTCGCCCGGTGCCGTCAGTTCTTCGTGCGGGCAGCCGCCTGGTGGTTTTCCCGATTCACCCATCGATGATACAAGGGTAGTCCTGACAGGGCGAGGGCAATGCCCAGCAGGGCGGCGAGCGGGTTGGCCCGGGCTATCTGCCAGGCAATGATTCCATAGGCTGCTATGAAGAGAAGCGGGACCACCGGATAGCCCCAGGTACGGTAGGGGCGCGGCAGGTCAGGTCTGCGCCGGCGGATAACGAACAGGGCGATTCCCGTTGCCAGGCAGCTGAGGATCATGATGAAAACAACATAGCTGAGCAATTGTTCGAAGCTGCCCAGAATCACCAGCAGAATGGCGATTGCCGATTGGCTGAGTAGTGCCACATGGGGTGTGTTGTAGACCGGATGCAGCGCGCCGCAGGCGGACCAGAATATCTTGTCTTCGGCCATGGCGTAAGAGACCCGTGCGCCGGTAAGTATGGTGGCATTGATACTTGCGGCGATTGCCAGCACGATGGGTATGGCAATCAGGTCGGCGACGGCGGGGTTGAACAGGGCGCCAAGTGCCGTCTGGGCAACATTGACGGATCCTGCCAGGTCTGGCAGCGGCAGGGCATAGAGATACACGGCATTGATCAGGGTGTAGACAACCGTCACCAGCAGCGTGCCGATGATGAGTGAACGGGGCAGGTTACGCTCCGGGTTGCGGATTTCACTGCCGAGATAGGCGGAGGCAAACCAGCCGCTGTAGGTGAAGAGTACGGCGATCATGGGTGTGCCGAGCATGGTCGCCCACGTGCCGTGTCCGGTGCCGGTTGTGCTGAAATTGCTCCAGTTGCCGTTACCGATGGACAGCCCCGCGATAATCATTACCACCAGCAGCAGAAGCGCGCCAAAGGTGACCAGGTCCTGGATGGTTTTGCCGGGGCGGACACCGCGAATGTTGACGAAGGTAAATGCGAGAATAAGCACTATTGCCATCAACTTACCCGGTATCGCGCCGACAGGGGGCAGTATGCTGTGCAGGTAGGTCACCAGGGCAATGGCGAGTGCGGCGCTGGAGCCGGGACCAATGATCCAGAAGCTGGTCCAGCCGAGCAGGAACTCGGCCCAGGCGCCGTAAGCGGCCTTGAGGTACTGGTAATCGCCGCCGGCGAGAGGAAAAAGTGCGGCCAGCTCCGCATAGGTGAGTGCACCACAAATGGTGAGCAGGCCGCCGATAATCCAGATGCCGATGAAACGGTAGGGGTCGGGGAGTTCGCCGGCGAGAAAACCACTCGTGGTGAATATCCCTGCGCCGATAACATTGCCGACGATGAGCAGTACGGCATCATAAAGGCTCAACTCCCTTTTCAGTGACATTCGCCGCTCGTGACCGTGAGGCAGGGGCCGATGTAGATCATGCCCAACTGATCCTCCCGTCCTTTGCCGGTCTTGCCCAGGATTGTAGCCAGTGTGCCCCTTGCCACATGTTCACTGCTGCTGATCCCGGCGTCGTAGACGAAGGCGACCGGGGTATCCGCCGAGTAATACCGCTGCAACAGGGGCAGCAGGTTTTCGAATTCCCTGAGGCCGATGAAAATGGCCAGCGTGTCTCCGTTGTCTGCGGCGGCTTTGAGCAGGGCCTCATTCTTCTGCAGGGCCCTGGGAACGGTCAGGACCACGGAGCCCTTGCAGGTCACATCGCGGCCGAGAACAGCGTTGGCCACATTGAAGGCGCTGAGGCTGGCGACGGTCTCGATTTCTTCTTCGGCAAAAAAGCTGCGGATCCAGCGACTGCTGCCGTAAATGAGCGGATCGCCCCAGTCGAGGAATGCCACATTCCGGCCGGCAGTCAGCTCGTGTCTGATTTGCCGTGCGGCTTCTTTGCGGGCTTCGGCAAATGCTTCGTCCAACCTGTCCCCGCTGACTCCCGGGTTGGCCCCGGCAAAGATGTTCTTGTGGATCAGTTTCATGGAATCGAAGAGGAGCGGTTTCCCGGTCAGGTAACCGGCGTGGATGTCGTAGAGTTCCTTGGGAGCCACAACGACGTCGGTGCGACCCAGGCGGGACAGGGCGAGTTGCGTGACAAGGTTGGTGTCACCGGGGCCCATACCGATCAGGTACAGCTTGGCCGGATCGGCGAATGTGTGGACTTCAATCTTGGCAGCAGCCTGCACATCCCGGTCAGCGGCCAGATCGTCGGGAATGACCAGCATGAATTTGCCTCCTTTTTCGATGGGAGCGCCATCCATTTCATCGGCAATGAGAATCTGCCGGCCTGCCGGTGAAAGGAGCATCTCCCCCCAGGAAACCAGGGATCGGTAGCCGTCCGGCGCGGAAACGACCACGACGCTGTGCAGATCCGGATCTTTACCCACGGTACGCAGTAATTCGAGGAGCGGTACACCGCTGTAGACATGGCGGCCATGGAAGCCGCGACCATCGCCGACCACGTTCACCGTGACCGTGGTGCGCGGCAGATTTTCCAGGCCGAAGATGGTGACCGGATGCTCGGTCAGCCCGGAAATTGACAGACGTGGGGAGAACAGCTCTCCCTTTTTCTTTGCCGGACCCTTCGGTTCCAGGCTGACCAGTTCGATGTTGACGATATTCTCCAGGGAGCGGTCGGCATCGAAATCCTTGGCCAGAATCAGTTTCGGCAGTCCCACCGGCCTGGTCAGTTGCTCGAGATATGGTCTGGTGAAGCCGGGTGAGTGGCAACTGCCGCAGTTCATCTTATGGGGCATGACCGGTGTTGCGCTGTAGGCAACGGTTACGTCGGCAGGATTCCGGTAAAATACCTCTCCCCAGGACAGGGTCACTTTCTTGCCGTCTTTGTTGCGCACGACAATTGCCAGGTCCAGGGGTCTGTTGTATGCGGACTGCTCCTTCTCCACCATGGCCAGTTCCAGCAGGGTTCTCAGGGGCACCCCCTGGGTGGTGAACACACCATGGAAGGCGCCGCCTTTCTTGATATCGCTCATGCGGACCGTGGCTGATTGAAACCCGGCCAGGTCCGAAGCCGATAACGCCAATGGCCGTTTGACCAGGCCGGTGATGGTCAGGGGCTGCTGGCTGGCGTGTCCGGGTATCATGCCGAAGCCGACAACGGCACCGAACATGGCCAAAAACATGAGTAATCGTGTGAACATGGGTCAACCTCCATTTCTGGTGCGCACAATGAGGGGAAAATAGCCGAGCATGAACAGGCAGAGCAGGCCATTGCCGAAAATAATGAGCGGCAGGCCGGGGTCGTTCTTGACGACAAGATTCATGGCCGGTGCGCTGCCCTTGGGCGATCTGCCTGCCCGGGTCAGATGCAGCCAGTATTCGCCCAGAAAGAGGGGCTGCAGCACCGTGATCGTCGAGTATTCCAGACCTGTGTTGCCGGTCAGGGTAAACTCCGCGCTGCACTGACGGGCCATGTCGACCAGGAGCGGTTCTTCGTAGAACGTGCAGGAACTGCCCGTTATGGTGACCGTCGCATCCGCAATATCTATGCTCTTACCTAGGACAACGGGGATTTCACGGATGTCTGCGGCGAACTGACTGACGGCATGGCCGGAGATGATGACCAGGAAACAGAGGTGCATCAGGGAGGGGGCACTGGCTATGGCAAAGGAACCGGCAGAGTATGCCCGACGTCCACTGACGAGCGTCCAGATCCGCTCGCCGGTGCAGGCGGCGGTATTGAAGGCAAACAGGGTCAGCAGCAGAAACAGCAGCCATACCCACCAGGAATACTCAAGGCCGTTGCCCGTCACCCATTCCTGAAACCGCTGAATATTCAAATGGCCATATACCTTCGGCAGGGCCTTCGCGTAACGGCTGCCGACACCAAGGACCAGCGTGATGGCGAGCAGCAGCCAGATGGTCAGGTTGATTGAGGAAGCAAAACGCCAGAATCGGGTGATCATGTCAGACCCTCACGGCAGTGAAGTAGTAGGCATAGCTGACGATGCAGACGAGCAGGGAACCGGCCAGGGTCAGCCATGCCATGTCCCGGGGCGACCACCGCCGTGAAAACTGCAGGTGCAGATAGACGCAGTAGAAGCACCAGATGGCTGCGGAAATCAGGTGTCGTTCGCTCCAGTGAAAGGGTATCGCCCAGCCCAGCCAGCTCCAAATCGCGCCGACGACCTGGGCAATGCTGTAGAGAATGAATCCCCAGATGGTAAAGCCAGTGAACGATTGTTCGGTGGTGCGCCCGGACAGAAACAGGACGCCAAGCCAACCGGCGGTGATGAACAGGGCGTGGCTGACCGTTTCACTAAAGAAGAAACCGCCGGCAAACCAGGTTGCGGTAAAGGGTGATGGTGTTGTCGAGCTTGCCGGGAGCACCAGGGCAAGGAGCATCAAGGCGTTGGTCGGGATGAGCAGTGTCAGCCCGGTTGCTGCGCTGCGTGATCGTGTGC
>CAYSWG010000228.1:0-4582 GCA_964434465.1 uncultured Geobacteraceae bacterium | reverse complement strand
CTAGTGCTCTGTCAAAGCTGAAAGTCAAAGCTGGCACGGAACTTGCTGCTTGGGAGAAAAAATCTCACAAGGAAAAGCCAAATGTTCCAGAAGTATTTTGTCAAACTCACCGCCGAAGAACGTTCGTATCTTGAAAAGTTGGTTTCATCTGGCGAGGCTCCTGCTCGCAAACTGCGGCGGGCCAGGATTCTCCTAAAATCGGATTGCAGCGAGGGCGGACCGAATTGGACATATGAAGCCATCTGCGATGCCTTTGATGTCAACGCAGTCACGGTCACGAATATCCGTAAAGCCTTTAGTGAAGGAGGTTTGGAGCAGGCGATCAATCGTAAACAGCCAGAACGGGAATATGAACATCGTCTAGATGGGCATGCCGAAGCCCATCTGGTAGCAATGGTCTGCGGAGAAGTGCCCAATGGATACGACCGTTGGTCGCTGCGGTTATTGCAAGAGCGGTTTGTGAAATTGGAGATTGTGGAGAGCGTTTCACACGAAACCATCCGCGCAACGCTCAAAAAAATGAACTTAAGCCTTGGTTGAAAGAATCGTATTGCATTCCGCCCAAAGCCAGCGCAGAATTTGTCTGCCACATGGAAGATGTTTTGGAGGTGTACACCCAACCTTATGACCCCAAACGACCGCAGGTTTGCATGGATGAAACCAATAAACAGTTGTTGTCCGAGGTGCGCGAACCGCTTCCAGCTCAGCCAGGACAAGCGCAGCGCGTCGATTACGAATACCAGCGCGAAGGCGTGGCTGATCTGTTCATGTTCTTCGAGCCGCTGGTTGGAAAACGGTTTGTCCAGGTAACTGATCAACGGACACGCAAAGATTGGGCACATGCGATGAAATACTTGGCGGATGAGATTTATCCCCAGGCCGAAAAGATTGTGATCGTGATGGATAATCTGAACACTCATTCGCCAGTCTCGTTCTATCAAACCTTTGAACCTGAAGAGGCTCTGCGTTTGTCCAACCGCTTTGAGTTTCATTACACACCGAAACATGGCAGTTGGTTGAACATGGCAGAAATCGAATTAGGTGTATTGACCCGCCAGTGTTTGAATCGCCGTATTCCTGACAAGGATGCTTTGGAGCGCGAAGTAAAAGCGTGGCAAAATGACCGCAATGAAAAGGTGGTTAAAGTCGATTGGCGCTTCACAACGGTGGACGCTCGGATCAAGCTAAAACACCTCTACCCTGAGATTCATGTTTGACACACCACTAGATCCTTTGTATATTCCTGATTTGTTAGGGGATTTGACTCTTATTGAATTCTCGTGCATTGATGATGATGGTGTTTTTCATGAAAAAACACATCCCACAAAATTTAAACAAAACAAGTATGCTTGTGGCCTATACTGGTTTAGGAGAAATTGAAATTGGATATTTTATATGTTGGTCTCAAATACGATTATGGTGAACCTAATCGAGGTTTGAGTTTCGAACACTACAATTTTTATTATCCTTTGCGCAGAGCAGGTCACAATATTAAGTATTATGACTTTGGTACTTTATTTAGAGCGAAAGGTCGAGATTGGCTAAATCGGCGTTTAGTCGAAATAATAAATAGTGAGAAGCCTGATTTAACATTTTTTGTTCTGTTTGAAAATGAATTTGATCAACTTGTCGTTAGGAATATATCCGAAAGCGGTCTTACTAAAACCATCAACTGGTTTTGTGATGATCATTGGCGATTTGATAACTTCTCAAAAAATTGGGCAAGTTGTTTTAATTGGGTTGTTACAACTTCTTCTAAAGCATATCAAAAGTACTTAAGATGTGGAATTAAAAATGTCATTAAAAGTCAGTGGGGATGCAACCACTTGTTATATCAAAATCTCCATTTAGATAAGATTTATGATGTAACATTCATTGGTCAGCCTCACGGTTTTCGGCGCCAAATCATTAATGCAATCCGCAAAGAAGGATGGGATGTGCGTGTATGGGGCCACGGGTGGGAATCTGGCAAGTTATCACAAAATGAGATGATTCGAATAATAAATCAGTCTAAGATTAACTTGAATTTTTCTAACTCTTCAGTTGTTGCTAACCCTCAAATCAAGCAATTATCTAAACAATTTGCGGGCTTTTTCTCGTATAAAGCAAAACAACTAATTACATTTACTGAGGCTAAAACCCCTTTGCGGATTATCCAGAAATTGATGATTCCGCAGATCAAAGCCCGTAATTTTGAGATACCCGGAACTGGTGGATTCTTGATTACAGATAAGGCAGAAGATATAGAAAGTTATTATAATATCGATGAGGAAATAGTGTGTTTTACTAATATTCGTGATCTTATAAACAAGATTTCTTATTATTTGCGACACGTGGATGAAAGGTCGGCAATTGCTGATAGGGGATTCTTACGAACGCTTTCTGAGCATACATATGAACATCGTTTTAATGAAATTTTTAAGGTGATTTGTTTTGATGATCTTGGTGGACAATCGCATTCATCATCAAAAGCGGTTCGGAATGAACCCAATTACGTCGAATGATGCTTAGTCCAAGAGTATCAGTAATCATTCCAACATATCAATCTGCACATGTTATAAGTGATGCAATCAACAGTGTTTACGCGCAATCTTACCCAAATCTAGAAGTTATTGTCGTTGATGATGGATCTACAGATGATACTCAAGCAGTTTTAACGCAACATCGATCGAATATTACTAGTGTCTTTCAAGAAAACAAAGGCCAAGCTGTAGCAAGAAACGTTGGGGTGAATATAAGCAATGGTGAATTCATTGCCTTTTTGGATGCAGATGATATTTGGTTGCCACAAAAACTAGAAAATCAACTCGTCTTGTTCGAAAACCCACATGTTCAACTTGTATATGGAAACATAGAATACTTTTATCAATCGAAAACTCAGAGACTTTCATCTTTCGACCTTTATCCCCCTAAACGAGGATATGTATATAAAGATCTTTTTGTGGAAAATTTTATTCCTTTGTCAAGTGCAATTGTGAGACGGAATGTTTTTTTGGGGCTCAAAGGATTCCTGCCTGAATTTACTCCTGTCGAAGATTATGAGTTTTTTATGCGTTTAACTAGGTTGTTTGAGGTTGACTACACAGACAGTGTTGTCGCTCGATATCGAATTAGTCCAAATCAAAGTTCGGCAAATGTTCAACGTATGTGGACGAAATTTATCGAGACACAAAAAAAGAATTTATTGTTAGAGCCAGATATAATTCTAAGTTTGCCGAAATATAAGCAAGATAAAGGTTTCTATAATAAATTATTAAAATTGACAATAGATTCGTTGCGTGACGACAATGTTGATCAAGCCAAAAATTGGTTGTTAGAATATCGAAGAAATAGAGGAAAAAATATCTATTATTTATTTTTCTCGGCGTTGATTCTATTACCAAAGGGCTTCCGAAAAATCCTGTTAGTATTTCGTGACATAATAAGGAGAAGGCCTGAATATGGTAGGTGGTAACAATGAGTATTAGGATTTATAGCTCGGAGAAGGCCGTGCTTTTCTAATCTCAACGATGACATTTCGCTTTTTCTTATTTTAATTGGCAGTTAAATTCATTCAATTAAGCATATGATTTAGGTTTGGTTTTTATTAAACCCCCAATGCGCATCTTATTGCTCTCTTTTTTATACGATTCATCTCTCGGCGGCGGCGCTGCCCGCGTCGTCGAGCAGCTTGCGGATCAATATCTGCAAAGAGGGCATGATGTTTCTGTCATCACCAGCTGTCTTCCATCTAAGGAATCGATCACGCATGAAAACAAACTGAAACTCATTCGAGTTTTCCCGCCAAACCTATATTGGGTGAACCACAAAGACATCCAACCTGCCTGGAAAAAAATAATCTGGCAGCTTATCGATACATGGAATCCCTGGGTGTACGCACTCATAAAACCTCTACTTAAGCAAGAATGTCCGGATGTTCTTCATGTTCACAAGTTGCGGGGTTTTTCCCCTTCTGTTTGGAACGCCGGCAGGGATGCGGGTGTTCCGCTGATCGTGCACACGAGTCATGATTTTGAGATTGTCAGTCCGCAGGGCCTGCTGATGGGAAAGATCGGAAAGCTGGCGGAGAAACAAGCCCTGGTGATGCGACCTTACCAGGCGATTCGTCGAAGCGCGTCGCGATCGGTCGATTGTTTTACTGCTCCGAGCCGCTTCTTGTTGGATGCTCACAGGCGGATGAATTTTTTTCCGCGCGCTCAGCAGCGGGTGATTAATAATTCACATGGATTTCACGAGGATGAACTTGCTCGTTTGCGTAAGCACATCCAGGCTTCGAAAGACCGCCAGGGTCGTGTTCGGCGATTCTTAAATTTAGGCCGCCTGGATGTGGCCAAAGGAATCGATCCGCTATGTAAGGCCTTCGCTGCGGCCGCCAGCCAACATCCAGACATTCACCTGGATGTTGCCGGTTGGGGGCCATTGGAATCGGAACTGAGAACGACTTACGCAGGTATACCGCAAATCACCTTTCATGGCACCGTGCATGGCGCGAGAAAACACGAATTGTTTTGCGCCTGCGATATGGTTGTCATGCCATCGATTGCTCCGGAAAGTTTCGGCATCGTAGCTGTCGAAGCGTTCG
>CAYSWG010000227.1:0-4601 GCA_964434465.1 uncultured Geobacteraceae bacterium | reverse complement strand
TTCAGCCCGGTGACGCGGGTAATCTTTTCTATCTGGTCGCGGGGGTCGTAGCTGTACCTGCTCGCGCCCCGCTTGTTGTCTTGTACGCCAACGAGCCGTCCCGATTTGTCCCAGTTGTAGCAGCGGTGTATTTCGGATAGTTTCTCATGGGCGGAGAGTTGTTTGGCCTGTCCAGCCTGCTGGCTCTTGAGCCTGCCACAGGGGTCGTATGTCTGGCGCAGAGTGAAAGCGTTATGGGCGGTCCCTTGGTAGTAGCGTTCCGTTTCCAGCCCCAGCGCGTCCCTGCTGAAGTCGAGTGCGTGGCCGTTACTCTCCAGCCCTTTGCATTGACCCAGGAGGTCATAGGCGAAGCCGGTTTCTCCGGAGGGCGTCTTCCGGCTGATGCAGCGGCCTGTCGCGTCGTATGCATACTCGATGGCGACGCCGCTCTGGTTCTCTTTGACCAGCCTTCCCTTGTCATCATAGGTGAATTCCAGGAAGCTATCCATCTCGTCGCCGGCAAAGGTGTGTGCCTGGATGAGCCGGTTGGAGTTGTCGTATTCATAGGTGATACGCTGCTTCGCGGTTTCGACGGCTGCAATCCGGTCCAGTTCGTCCCAGGTGAGGCGTTGCTCGACGCCGTCGGGCAGCCGCTTGGTGATTACTCGGCCGATGGCGTCCCGGGTATAACTGGTTATCCTTCCGGCCCAGCCGGTTTCCAGGGTCAGCCTGCCGGCGGTATCGTAGCGGTAGTTCCAGCTTTGTCCGGCGGCGTTGGTGATTTTCGTCAGCCGGGCGGCGCCGTCGTATTCCAGTCTGGTGTCATGGCCTTTGGGATCGGTGACGGTGCGCAGCAGGTCGAAGGCGCCGTGGTGGTAGCGGGTGCTCTGCCCCTCCTGGGCGATGTGAGACTTGATGAGCCCTTCGCTGTCGTAAGTGAAGCGTTCCTCGCCACCGTCGGGGTGGATGATGCGGCTTACATCACCGCGCAGGTTGTCGGGGGAAGCATCGTACTCATAGCGGGTGCTGTGTCCAGCGGGGTCGGTTATCCGCAGTGGTCGTCCCCAGCGGTCAAGGTCATATCCGGTGGTCTGCCCCAGGGCATTGCGCAGGGAGGCCAGGCGGCCATGCTGGTCGTAGCCGAGCCGGGTTGCGGCGCCGTCCGGTCCGGTTTCCGAGGTCAGGCGGCCGTGGTCATCGTAGCTGAAGTGGTAGACGCTGCCGTCAGGTTCCTTCGCTTCCAGCAGGTTGCCTCTAACGTCGTATTTCCAGGTGGCTGTCGTGCCGTCGGGGTAGTCTGCTCCGATGAGTTGGCCAAGTTCGTCATAGGCGTAGCTGGTTTCACCGCCGGTCCAGTCGGTTTCGCCAACCAGGTTGCCGAAGGTGTCGTAGTCGAAGCGCGTGACCCGGCCCAGGGCGTCTGTGGTGGAAAGCCTGCGGTCAAGGCCGCTGACCTCATGGATGGTGACGTTGCCAAGGGGATCCTCTTCCCGGACCGGGAGGCCGTTTTCGTTGAACCAGAGGGTTGAGCGGCCGCCAGTAGCATCGTGATATTCGGTTTTCCTTTCTTCTGGATGGTAGACGAACCGGTCGTTGTACATGCCGTCCGGAGTTCTGGTGGCGATGACCCGGCCTGCGGCGTCATACTCCAGGTCAACATGGGTTGCCCCGCTGTCATGCCAGTGACTGAGCCACCCGTCCTGATTGTACCGGTAATGGAATTCTCCGCTGAACTTGCCATGAACATCGGTGAGCGCACCGTTCTGGTCGTAGGTGTAGCTGACGAGTGGTTGACCGTCGCCGTCACTGGTAATTGTCTGCAGGTACCCTTCGTTAGTGGTTGTGACGACGAAGACCTCTCCATCACTGTGTGCAACACGGCGGAGATGGATTCCCTCGTAGATGAAGTCGATGCGGTGGCCGTTTCTGTCTTCGATTGCCGCCAGACGGCCGGTGTCTGGATTCTCCTCCGTTGTTTTGAATACCAGGGTCTGCTGGCTTCGGGAATCGAAGAGACGGGCATGCTCCTTTGTTCCGGTTAAATGATAATGGGGAGCCTTCAGGTTGCGGGAGCTGACCTCCTGCCGCTTGCCCAGGGCAAATTGCAGAATTTCGCTGTCGCCGTCTTCAAGATTAACGGTCGGTTCCGTTGCATCGTAGACCAATCGCTGCGACCAGTTGCATATCCACTTGCCGCCCAGCAGCCCTTCCACTGTATCCTTGCCGGAGTAAACGCGGGCAAGCCGGAGCGGCAGGATTCCGGGATATTCGAAGTCGGTGCGGAAGTCGACGTAACTGCCGTCGGAAGGGTCGATGGGTTCGCCGAAGAGCAACTTGCCCAGCTTGGAACTGCGAAAGCGCACCGCGCTGAAACAGAGGGCTACCTCGGCGATGGAAACTATTGACTGTTGCAGTACCGACATCTGGGAGTCGATGGGGCCGTATTGGCCGGTGGTGTTGTCGGCGAAGATGGTCGTGCATCCCTGTTGGATGGTTGCGCCGCAGGTGGTCTTGTGGCCGATGCGGGCCAGGGGCAGGCCGTTGATGAAGATGGTTTCGCTTCCTTCGGCGATCTGGAGAGGGGGGGAATGCTTGCTGCAGATGACTTTGTCGGTAACCCGGGCAACCGGTTTGCCCTCAAAGAAGACATTGGGCGAGCCCTCGATGATCTTGCCGGTGACCGTGGCCATCTTGGAGAAGAAGCCCTTGACGAGGGAGCCGACAAAAGCACCTCCGAAACCGGCGGAAGCTCCCGCGGTTACGGCAACGATCAGTGCTGGTGCGGCCAGTCCCCCGGTTCCCACAACGGCAACAGCGACAGCGGCGCACAAGGCGCCTGCCACAACCCCGGCCAGCAGGCCGCCCAGCGCTCCGGCAAAGGGAGAGCTGTGGGCAATGGCATGGCCGATGGTGGCTGGTTGCGGGCCTTGTCCGGCCAGTTTCGGTTTGCCCATGAAGTCGAGCAGCTTTTCATCAAGGGCAAAATGATTGACCAGTGCGGCGCCGGCCATTGCCCCGGCAATACCCGCGGCAAACGGAGCGGCGTAACAGGCGACCGCGCCAATGCCGCCGGCGCCGGCGACGCTGATGGCTTTGCCGCCGATGGCTACGGCGGTTACTGCCCCGGCGGTGGCACGCCCTGCGGATTCGATTCTTTCCACCTGGCCGATGTTGCTGCCACGGTTTGCCAGGGCGTCCAGTTTCTGTTGCGATGTCGCTTCTTCCGTCGGGGTCATGGTACGGTATCTTTCCGGACGGCGGGAGCGGAACCGGGCTTGAAGCTCTTCATGACGGCGATAAGTTCAGAGCGGGTCACTTCGTCGGATTCTCCCGGCATGGTGGCGGTGAGGTTGAGGACGGTGCTCCCCAGATTTACAACCAGAATCATCTGGTGCATGACGGTCCCCTGGTTTTCCCAGGAAAGCTCAAGGAGATGGGCGGGAAGTCCATTGACGGTGTCCGGGCAGTCGGCCAGCAGGGTGTATTTGGACAGTTCTTTTGCCAGAAACGACTTCTGGTCAACAAGGTAATCTGCGCAGGTGACCCCTTTGGGTAATGGCTCACGGGTAATGACGATGTTGGCCCCTTGAGCCGGTAAATGGTTTGCTGCCAGCATGTTTACTGTACGATCCTGCCAGTCACCTTCGCCCAACGTCAGATAGCCTTCCTGCATTAGGTAACGCATAGTTTCCCCCGCGAAAGTTTCGGATTCTCCGTAAATCGTAGAGAGTTGATTGCTTCGCGGAACAGTAATTGTTGTTAAATATAATGTCAAACAAATTATTAAAAAAAATACATATAACATGTCCGGAGCGGATGGTTGTGGTGCGAAGCAGCAACCTTTGACAAAAAACCTATTGCCATCAACTAGTTCCTGGTGTACTGTTCACAAAATGAACGATAGCGAAGAAAAAACCATGGATACTCACCGGGCGTTTCTGCTGCTCAGCGAGATTGAGCAGGCTGAGTCCGTGTCCCAGCGGGAACTGGCCAGCCGCCTCGGCATTGCCCTGGGCCTGGTCAACTCCTATCTTAAAAACCTCGTTGCCAAGGGCTATGTGCGCATCAAATCGTTTCCCCGGAACCGCTACGGCTACCTGCTGACTCCCCGGGGCCTTGCCGAAAAAAGCCGCCTTGCTTACCAGCACCTCAGTTATTTTACCAATCTGTACCAGAGTGCTCGTCAGGATTATCGTGCACTGTTCACCAGGCTACAGGCGGCGGGCGTCAAACGGGTGGTGTTCTGCGGCGTAGACGAGACGGCGGAGATCGCCTTTCTGTCACTGCGTGAAGCGGGACTGGAACTGCTGGCGATCATGGACGATGAACACGCCGGCGAGTCCTTTTTTGAAATGACGGTCACGCCGCTTGCTGCCCCGGTTGCGGCAGGCACCGACCCGGTTGTCATTACCTCGCTCAAGCGGGGTGAAGCGCTGGCTGCGGCGCTTGTGGCCCGCGGCATTGCACAGCACTCAATTTTCCGGGTCGGCGACAGGTGCCTGACCGGGATATACCACGCGGAGGACCAATGAAAAAAGCGTTAATCACCGGCATTACCGGCCAGGACGGATCGTACCTGGCGGAGTTGCTCCTGGCCAAGGGCTATGAGGTGCACGGCATCA
>CAYSWG010000226.1:0-4622 GCA_964434465.1 uncultured Geobacteraceae bacterium | reverse complement strand
CATTCAAATCAAAGGCTTTTTCGCTAAAAAGCGAAGAAGTTTTTGACAGTAACTTAAATTTGTAAAGGAGTGATCCATGAAAAAAGCAAGTGCCCGACACATATTGGTAAAAAGCGAAGAAGATTGTCTGAAGCTGAAAGAGCAGATCGAGGCCGGCGGGGATTTTGCCGCTGTTGCCAAAGAACATTCCCTTTGCCCCTCCAAGCGGGACGGCGGCGCTCTGGGTACCTTCATGCCGGGTCAGATGGTCCGTGAATTCGACGAGGTCGTGTTCAGCGGTGAGATCGGTAAGGTTCTCGGCCCGGTCAAGACCCAGTTCGGTTATCACCTGATCGAGATCACCAACCGTACCCCGGCCTGACGGTCAGCGGGTTTCGTTCAATACAAAAAAGCCGGCTGCCCCTAAGGGTTGTCGGCTTTTTTGGTGTCAACGGTGTGTATGGACCTGTCAGTGTTGTACCAACCGCTGGCGGACCACTTCGAACAGAGTGATGCCGGCTGCCACCGAGGCGTTCAGGGAGCTCACCCCGCCCTGCATGGGAATGGAGAAGATGCCGTCGCACTTTTTGCGGACCAGGGGACGGATGCCCTCACCTTCATTGCCGATCACCAGGGCAACGGAGCTGCTGAAATCCTGGCTGTAGAGTTCACCTTCGGCGTTATCGACCGCGCCGTAGACCCAGAATCCTTCCTTCTTCAACGCTTCCAGTGCCTGGGCGATGTTCACTACGTGCGCCACCGGGACTGTTTCCACGGCACCGGCGGAAGCTTTCTCCACCGTGGGCGTGATTCCCACGGCCCGATCCTTGGGGATCACGACGCCGTCAGCTCCGGCACAGGCCGCACTGCGGATGATCGCCCCCAGGTTGTGGGGGTCCTGAATGCCGTCCAGGACGAGAACCAGACCGGGTGACCCGGTTGCCCGGCAGCGGTTGAGAATATCGTCGAGCTCTGCATAGGAAAATTCTTCGACACGCAGCGCCACACCCTGATGGTGTTCGCTACCGCAGAGTCTGGCGATGTCGGACTTCTCCCGGTTCCGGACCGGAACGTTCCGCTCCTTTGCCAGTTTAAGCAGTTTTTCCAGGCGCTTGTCCGTGCCGGTACCGGCAACGAACAGTTCAAAGGCCTGCCGGGTGCCGCGAAGCGCCTCAATGACCGGGTTGAGCCCGTAGATGATCTCTTCTTTCATGGGTTCCTTTCGCCGGCAATTTCATCGACAATTGCCTCAACTGCCTGCAACGGTTCGGCGGCGGCACTGATCGGCCGGCCGATCACCAGATAGTCGGCGCCGGCGGCCACGGCATCGGCCGGGGTCATGACCCGCTTCTGGTCGTCAACTGTAGCAAAGGCCGGCCGAACTCCCGGGGTTACGATCAGGAAGTCGCTGCCGCAGGCGGCGCGGATCAGCGGCACTTCCCGGGGAGAGGCAACCACGCCGTCGATACCGGCCTGCTGCGCCAGTCTGGCAAGTCGTACAACCATTTCTTCCACCGGCCGATCAATGCCGATCGCGCGCAGCGTTTCTTCGGAAGAGGAGGTGAGGATGGTCACCGCCAGCACCTTGGCGCGTTCTGTTCCCGGGAACTCCCTGTCCAGCATTTCCCTGGTTCTGGCCATCATCTCGTAACCGCCCAGGGCATGGACGTTGAAGAGCGCGACGTTCAGGCGGGCCGCCTCGCGGGAGGCCATGGCCACGGTGTTCGGGATGTCGTGATACTTCAGGTCGAGAAAAACCCCCGTGCCGGAGCGTTCGATCATCCGGACGATTTCCGGGCCATAGGCGGTAAAGAGCTGTTTGCCCACCTTGAACATGCCGATCCGGCCGGCCAGGGTGGCTACCCACTGTTGGGCGGCGGCGAAGCTGTCCACATCAAGGGCGAAGATTATTTTGGCGCGGGCCAGATCTCGGGTCATGCCAGCTCCACTACGGCTGCCGTTACCTGTGCCACTGCTTCGGTAATGGGCAGCGGCTGTACTTTGCCGGTTTTTCGGTCTTTCAGTTCCACGGTGCCGTTTGCCAGGTTCTTGCTGCCGACAACAATGCGCAGCGGGATACCGATCAGGTCGGCGTCCTTGAATTTGAAGCCCGGCCGCTCATCCCGATCGTCCAGCAGTACTTCAATGCCTGCTGCGGCAAGTTGCTGGTAGATCAGCTCGGAGGCCTCCCGCACCGGCGCCTCCTTGATGTTGAGGGCGGAGATGATGCAGTGGAACGGGGCAATGGGCAACGGGAAGATGATGCCGTTTTCGTCATGGTTCTGCTCGATGCACGCGGCCACCGTGCGGCCGATGCCGATGCCGTAGCAGCCCATGAATATTGTCTGCTCCTTGCCGTCGGCATCCAGGTAACCGGCCTTGAGCGCCTTGGAGTACTTGGTGCCCAGCTTGAAGACGTGGCCCACCTCGATGCCGCGCCACATCTCGAGGATTCCCCCCTCACAGCGGGGACAGGTGTCGCCGTGGACCACATTGCGGATGTCGGCAAAGCGGCTCGCGGAAAAATCCCGTTCCAGGTTGACGTTTTTCAGGTGCAGATCCAGTTCGTTGCCGCCGGTGACGACGTTTTTCATGCCCTTTACCGCCAGGTCCGCAACGATTTTCACCTTCAGGCCCACAGGGCCGGCAAAGCCTACCGGGGCACCGGTAACCTTGCCAACGACCTCGTCGGTGGCCATTTCCAGTTCGTCGCAGCCGAGGACATTTTTCAGCTTGATCTCGTTCAGTTCGTGATCGCCCCGAATGAGGGCCACCACCGGCTCGCCGTCGGCGAGGAGAATCAGCGTCTTGACCATGGTCGCCGCGTGAATTCCGAGAAATGCCGAGACTTCGTCGATGGTGCGCTTGTCCGGCGTTGCGACCCGCTCCAGGGGGCGGGGATCGGCATGCTCATCGGCGGCAAGGGGTCGTGCTTCGGCTTTTTCCACATTGGCGGCGTATTCGCAGGTGTTGCAGGAGACGATGGCGTCTTCGCCCGAATCGGCCAGGACCATGAACTCGTGGGAGGATGAGCCGCCGATGGAGCCGGTGTCTGCCTCCACGGCGCGGAACCTGAGGCCGCAGCGCTCAAAGATTCGGCGGTAGGCCTGGTACATTTTTTCGTAGGAGAGGTCGGCGGCATCGCTGTCCACATCAAAGGAATAGGCATCCTTCATGATGAATTCCCGACCGCGCATCAGGCCGAAGCGGGGGCGGATCTCGTCACGGAATTTGCTTTGGATCTGGTAGAGGTTGACCGGCATCTGCCGGTAGCTTTTGATTTCCCGCCGGATCAAGTCGGTAATCACTTCCTCATGGGTTGGTCCGAGGCAGAATTCGGCATCCTTACGGTCCTTGATGCGCAACAATTCCTTGCCGTACTGTTCCCAGCGCCCCGACTCCTGCCACAGTTCGGCCGGAATGACACCCGGCATGAGCAGTTCGATGGCGCCGGCCCGGTTCATCTCCTCGCGGACAATGGTTTCCACCTTGCGGATCGAACGCAGGCCCAGGGGGAGATAGTTATAGATGCCGGCGGCCAGCTTGCGGATCATGCCGGACCGGAGCATCAACTGATGGGATATTACCTCGGCATCGGCCGGGGTTTCTTTTACGGTGGGGATAAAATACTGGGAATAACGCATAGATTTGTGCCTCATTATTACGTGAAATGTAGGGGCGAACCTTGTGTTCGCCCTCCGTGTGTTCGTCCAGAAATTTCTACCCGGCCAGATAAAGGGCGAACACAAGGTTCGCCCCTACGGAGAAATGCCGGGAATCACCCGCACCTACAGCGATTCCTTCGCCATCTTTTCCACCTCTGCCACCAGAGCATCGGCCAGTTCGTTTTCCGGGACCTTGCGGATGATTTCACCGTGGCGGAACAGCAGTCCCTCGCCCTTGCCGCCGGCAATGCCCACATCGGCTTCCCGAGCCTCGCCGGGGCCGTTGACGATGCAACCCATCACGGCGACGGTCAGGGGTGTGATAATCTTTTGCAGCCGTCGCTCGATCTCCTCGGCAACGGAGATGAGGTCAAGCTGGCAGCGGCCGCAGGTGGGGCAGGAGACCAGGTTGATGCCCCGCTGGCGCAAGCCAAGGGCTTTGAGGATGCCGTAGGCAACGCGGATTTCGTCCACCGGGTCGCCGGTCAGGGAGACGCGCATGGTGTCGCCGATGCCGTCGGCCAGGAGAATACCCAGGCCCACCGCCGACTTGATGGTGCCGGAAAAGGTGGTGCCTGCTTCGGTGATGCCGATATGCAGGGGGTAGTCCACGTTCTTGGCGAGGAGCCGGTAGGCGGCGACCGTCTTCGGTACATCCGAGGCCTTCAGGGAAATCTTGATCTGCCCGTAGCCCAGTTCCTCCAGAATGCGCACGTGGCCCAAGGCCGATTCGACCATGGCTTCGGCAGTGGGGTGGCCGTACTTGTTCAGCAGTTCCTTTTCCAGGGAACCGGCGTTGACGCCGATGCGGATCGGTACCAAGCGTTCGGCTGCGGCCTTGACCACTTCGGCGACCTTCCAGCGTTCACCGATGTTGCCCGGGTTGAGACGCAGGCCGTCTACGCCGGCCTCAAGGGCTTTCAGGGCCAATTTGTAGTCAAAGTGAATGTCGGCGATCAACGGGATGGTGGTCTGCGC
>CAYSWG010000225.1:0-4624 GCA_964434465.1 uncultured Geobacteraceae bacterium | reverse complement strand
ATGTACGTCCTGGATGCCATTCTTTTCAACTTCGCCGTGGCGATACGCACCTACTTTCACAAGATCGCCGATCCCCGGGACATTGCGCCGAGCACTGCTGTGGGCGTAACCATCAACCATCTGGCCGCCGTATTCCTGCCGGCCCTGGGTGGTCTGCTCTGGATGATTGACTATCGCATTCCGTTCATAGCCGGTGCGGCGCTGGGTGTGGTTTCTCTTGCCTTTGCCCAGTGTATCCGGATTCCGGCGACGCAGGGCAACGGCAATGGTGCACGATGAGCATACCGGATGCTGATCAGCAGAAACCGGCAGAGGCGTCTGGGTCGTTTCCCCAAGTACTTCCCCCTTGACATGGAAGGCGCTCTGGCATAGCTTCCTGGCACCAGGTAGTTTTATTACGTCAGCAAGGTCTGCCAGCCAATGAATGCATGCCCCAGCCAGCGGCTGCTGCCATTTTTCCTTCTCGTCATAATCTTCCTTGCCGGCTGTGCCGACGAAGCTGCGCAGCCTCGAGCCAAGCAGGGTGTCCTCGATCTTTCCCGGTGGGATTTCCATCGTGATGGCAGCGTTGCCCTCGATGGTCCGTGGGAGTTCTCTTGGCATCGCCTTGCTGTCCCCACCGATTTCACGACGGCGAATCTTCCCGCCACGTCCAGCTATTTTCCCATCCCTGCCTACTGGAACGGGCATCGTGTCAACGGCCGGGCGCTACCTGGCAACGGCTATGCCACGTTTCGGCTCAAGGTCCGGCTGAAACCGGGGCAGCGTGACCTCGCCTTGCGCATTCAGGACCAGGCATCGGCCTATCGCTTCTGGATCAACGGTATCCTGGTGGCGAAAAACGGTACGGTGGGTAAGGACGCTGCAGCCACAGTGCCAGGTTTCAGGATTGTCACAGCAGCCGTACCGGCTGCAGCCGAGCTTGACTGCCTGCTTCAGGTGGCCAATTGGCCCGGGGCGGGCCCTACCGGAAGATCTCGTTGGGGGACGCTGAAACCATCGCGGTGAGCCAGTCCCGCCTGCTGGCCGTGGACCTGCTCCTCTTCGGCATATTGGGCATCATCGGCATCTACCACATAGTGTTCTACCTGCTACGCCGCAATGACCGGGCACCCCTTTATTTTGGTGCTTGCTGTCTGTCCTGGGCCCTGGGGATTCCTTTCGGCGCCGTGGGCGGCAGATTCGCCACCCTGCTGATTCCTGATATGCCCTGGTATTTGCTTTCCCGTATGGAACTCCTTTCCTGGTTCCCGACGGTGCCCCTCATGTTGCTCTTTTTTGCCGCATCCTATCCCCGGGAGTTTTCCGTTCGGGTCGGGCGATGGGCAGTGGCGATTGCTGCCGCGTTCTTTCTGTTTGCCCTGGCGGCACCATCCCCGGTGCTCGGCTTCAGTGAGGTTCCCTACCAGATCTTTTCCCTTGCGGTGGCCGGCTATATTGTGGTGCGTCTTGCCCGTGCCGTGGGGCAACGCCAGGAAGGCGCCGTCCTCATGCTCGCCGGGTTCCTGGTGTTCGTGGCAACGGTGGTGAACGATATCCTCTTCGTTAACCTGGTCATCTACAGCGTCTATCTCATTTCCGTCGGCTTTTTCGTTATGGTTCTCATTCAGTCCCTGGCCATCGCCCGGCGCTTTGCCTGTTCCTTTACGGCAGTGGAATCCCTCACCGGTGAACTGGAAGAGAAAAACCGCGCCCTGTCCAGGCTCGACCAGCTCAAGGACGAGTTCCTGGCCAAGACGTCCCACGAACTGCGCACCCCGCTGCACGGTATCATCGGCATTGCCGAGTCGCTCCTGGCCGGCGCTGCCGGCAGGATTGACGGGGCGACGGAGAAGAACCTGACCCTGATCGGTGTCAGTGGTCGGCGGCTGGCCGGCCTGATCAACGATATCCTTGATTTTTCCCGCTTACGACACAACGATATCCGCCTGCACTTCCGGTCCTTGGACCTGGCTGCCGTGACGGAAACGGTCCTGACGGTGCTGCGCCCCCTGGCCGCCGGCAAGTCCCTGGTCCTACGCACTGATGTTCCGGCAGACCTGCCGCCGGTGCGGGGGGATGAGGACCGGTTGCAGCAGATCTTTTTCAATCTGCTGGGCAATGCCGTTAAGTTCACCGACCAAGGCGAGATCAGGGTCAGTGCCGGCGTGGCGGGAGGCGCCGTTTCGGTGACCGTGACCGACACGGGGATCGGCATCCCCCTGGACCGGCTGGAAACTATATTCAATTCCTTCGAGCAGGTGGACGCCACCGATGGCCGATCCCATGGCGGGACGGGACTTGGTCTGGCCATCACCCGGAACCTGGTGGAACTCCATGGTGGCCGGATCAGTGTTGCATCGGAGCTGGGCAGGGGGACTGTCTTCACGTTCACCCTGCCCGTTGCCGCCGCAGAGGATACTGTGCCGGGTGAACAGACGCCGGCCATGGGCGTCTATAAGACAGCGTTGCCCGGCCCAGTTCCCCCTGTCATTGTGCCTGAGTGTTCCCTGGCCGGCCTTTCCCGGACGGTGCGGATTGTCGTGGTTGACGATGATCCGGTCAGCCTCCAGATCGTGGTTAATCATCTGGCTTTCAGCAATGTCCAGGTTGCCGCCGCTGCCGATGGGGAGCGGGCCATGGCGATCATTGCTGCCGGGGATCAACCGGATCTGGTGCTCCTGGACGTCATGATGCCGCGCATCACCGGCTTCGAGCTGTGCCGCTGGCTGCGGGAGCGGTTCAATCCATCGGAGCTACCGGTCATCATGCTCACCGCAAAGAACGGGGTCAGTGACCTGCAGCAGGCCTTCGACCTGGGGGCAAGCGACTACCTGCTGAAACCATTCCGGCGTGAGGAACTCCTCGCCCGGGTCACCGCCCAGCTGAAACTCACGGAAGCCTATGTCTCCCTGCGGGAGAACCTGGCTCTGCGCCATCAGCTGGAAGAGCGTCGGCAAAGTGAGCTGGAGCTGCGCATGGTGCACCGTCAGTTGGGAAGGATGTTGGACAGCATCGATGATGCGCTTCTGGCCGTCAACGAGAGCGGTGAGATCACCTTCTGTAACAGGGTGTGTGAAGAGCTGTTGGGCTGCGGCGCCGAAGAACTCCTTGGCCGGCCGCTGCCGAACCTGGTCCGCTGTGCCGGGGCAGGGCTGGCGAAAGGCGTGGTCGGCGATGCCATTGCCCACTCTTTCAGCAGCCCGGGGTTCCGTGACCTGGGTGTTCTGGATCTGGTCCGTTGTGATGGCATCCCTGTGCCTGCCCGGCTGACCGTGACATCCCTGGATACTGACGGAGAACCCGTCTGTCTGCTGATCCTCAGGTCAGGCTCCGGAACCCTCGTCAATGGCGTTCGGCAGCCGTCCCTGGAGAAGAATCTGGTGGCAATAGAGGCTTTGAGCTGCAACCGGGCCCGACTCCGTTCCATCAAGGCTTCCCTCAATGGCCTGCTGCCGCTCCTTGACGAACGGGAACCCGGTTTCCTCAAGGAACTTGCGACCATTGACGAGACCCTGGACCGGGTCGGCAGGGACCTGCTCCCGGTCGATGGTTTCGAGAGCCGGCGGCACCTGGCCGTGGAGGCCATGCAATGCTCCCTGGACTACTGGACCAAATCAACCGGACAGACCAAAGCAGAACTGGCCTGTCGCTCCAGACTCTGGAACGTCTACACCAATCAGGATGGCTGGGAACGGACCCAGACACTGGACCGCTACCTGCACATCGATACCTTTCCGCAAAAACCCCAGTGGTTCAAGGTGCTGAAGACCGCCGATTTTGTCCTGGCCAATTGCACAACCCCCTCCGTATTCCGGTCCCGTCTGGAATCCCTGCTCACCAGATTACGGGTCAGCCGCTGACGGCAGTCTGCTGCAGCAGGTTCTGGCCGGTCCTGTCCCCTTCCCGGAATGCCATAATCTGTGTCTTATAATATCAATATATTAGATCAATGTTTCACAGTAGTTTAACGAGTCAAAATATTGACCGCCGTTTCCGTTGACGGTACTCTTCCCCCACTCTGCAGTACCATGCACTGAAATCGATGCCGGGGGTGACGCCACGGAACGAATGTCCAGGAGCAATGCGGAAGGTTCATGTTTCGATCTGCAGACCAACCGGGTGCGCCCGGCAATCATTGTACTGCTCCTGGCGGCGGCACTGTTCTGGAGCTTCCTTGTCCCGGATGCCCGGGCTGCTTGTGTGGAAGGCCTCAATGGGGTGGTGACCTGCACCGGGAACGAGTCCGGTGGCATCGTCAGCGGTACCAATTTCATGTCGCCCCCGGCAACGACCCTGTATGTGTTAACGGATCCCATCTCCACTACCTCGGATAATGCGGGTGGGGTAACTTTCAACAATTCCACCGCTTCCAGCGTCAACGTCATCAGCGGCGCAGCGGGCAGTCCTGTTTTCATCACGACCAGTGGCACCGCCGCGCCGGGCATCAAGGCATCGAGTGAAGGATCGCCGTCGGGTTATCACTGGGAATCAGGGCTTGGTCTCTATGTGCCCAATGGTCCTGCGGGCGGTGGTGGTCCGGTCACCGTGGTAAACCATGGCGCCATCACCACGGGGGGCAGTGATTCCTACGGTATCCATGCCATGAACCGGGTCGGTGCCTATCACCCGTATACAATCATTT
>CAYSWG010000224.1:0-4625 GCA_964434465.1 uncultured Geobacteraceae bacterium | reverse complement strand
CGCCGTGGTGAGCGTGCCGCCCCAGGCCGTTGGAGCCGCAGTGCCGCTGGAGGGCGCAACAAAGAACACCGCATTTCCGTGCAGTCCGACCTGCAGTGCCGTGTCGATACCCGTCGGATTGAGAATCTTTGGCAGCAACCTGTTGGCGTAACGGCTTGCATACAAAAGCACCCCACCCTCAGAAGGAGCGGCGGGCTCTGTGGTGTTGTTGCCCAGCCGAAGGTTGCCGCTCTCAATTTCTAGCCGTGCTGCCCCGGCAAAAGCCCCAGCGTTGTTGAACTGCACTTGGCCGGTCGACCCACCCGGTGAGCCACCACCGCCACCGACAGGCGCAGCCCACGTTCCGTCACCGCGCCAGAACGTCAATGACGAGGCGCCCGTGCCACTGTTCAGGCGTGCAACCGCAAGGTTTCCAGACAGATCTTCCGCGCTGCCAGAGGTTGCGACTGCAGCAAGGCCGGTAATCGTGGCAGCCGCCTGCGTTCCGGTGTGCGTTGCACGATCACGCAATGCCGCGTCTGCGGCGTTGGCTGTGGCTCCAGTGGCGACACCATCCAGTTTTGTTTTGTCAGCCGCTGACATAAAGCCAGCCACGCTACCTGTGGCCGCAGCATGCAGTGTTCCGCCAGAACGACTTCCGTGGGCCGCGTCGTTGAATCGAGCGGCAGGCAGTATCCCGCTTCCAAGATCGGCGGCACTCCCACTGGTTGCAACCGTCGCAAGCCCGGTAATGGTTGATGCTGCCTGTGTTCCAGTATGGTTCGCTCGTCCACGGTTTGCCGTGTCTCTTGCGTCGAGCTGGATGGATGTCTCAACCTGCAGCGCCGTGCGCTGGGCGGTGGCGTTGTCAGCGGTAAGCAGCGCACGGCCAGCCGCCGTACTGTTGCTGATCTGCTCTGCCGTGTGCGTGTGGGCACTAGGCGGAAACGTGGTCGGCTTTCCAGTGACATCATCCCAATTAAGAGAACTTCCACCACCAGACCCACGTACAAGCCCGATCCATTGACCAGTCGTCCCGTCGTCGTACCAGACATAGAGGAACCCTTCCTCGGTATCCAACCAGAACGGAAAGGCTTCTTCATCAATAGGCGGAGTTGGCCCGTAGTGCAGGCCCGCACCACCAGAGATGACAATGCTCCCACTGCCAAGAACCGACTCCCCATTGATGGTCTTGATCGACGTTCCGCTGACAAGGGCGTCCTGCTTCGATGCAGGCGTGATGCCCGCCCACGAAGCAAGGTTGGCACTGTAGGCTTGAACTGATGTGCCGATGGCTGTTGATGTGAGATATCCCGCCGATGCGTGATTCCCCCATCCAAACGCCGTGTTCCAGTTTCCCTGGCTGGCTGTCGTTGGTATGGCGTAGCCGCTGGCATATGTCACGGTCAATGTGCCATCACCAGTCACTGGCGAACCAGAAGCCTGCAGGCCGACAGGGAGCGAGATACCGACCGACGTAACCGTGCCAGTGTTGGCCGTCGCGCCACTGGCGATGCCATCCAATTTTGATTTGTCGGCTGACGACATGAAGCCGGCAACAGATCCGGTAGCATTTGCGTGCGCTGCGCCACCAGATCCGATGTGGGAAGTCAGTGTTGCAGCAGAAGCATACCCTCCAGACGCATGGTTCCCCCAGCTATACGCTGCGTTCCAGTTTGTGACCTGTCCAGATGTGATCCCCCCTGCGGGAGACGCCAGAAAAACCGGATCGGATTCGCTGGTCAGGTATGAGCCTGACGCCTGCTTTCCATCAAGCGCATTTTGAAGGCCCGCCACATCAGCAATGACGTGACCGTGCGCCGAAGGCGGGAAAGTTGATGGCTTTCCGGTTACGTTATCCCACCCAACGTCTCCAGAAGACCCTCCACCACCTGGCTCTACCCAGGTGGAATCAACCCACACCAGAAACGCGCCCGCTTCGGTGTTGAACCAAAGGGGGAACTCGGCTGGGTTTGGCGCTGTGACTCCAACGTGATAGCCAGCTCCAGCCCCAACAATCACATACGTGGATGTCGAAGTGGCAAGGGCAAGCCGGGATTCATCTGAAATCCCGTAGAGCTGCCAAGGAAGAAGGGCGTTGGACGAGGATAACGCATCGAGCGCGACCCTCGTGCCCCTCTTGTGCTGGACGTTGGGCATCGCTTAGAAGGTTCCGCAATCCACGTCACCAACGGCCAGCGTCACAAAGGCGTTGCCGGGGTCTTTTGTCCACGCCATGGACGGGTTCATGCGGAAAATGCCATTGGTGCCATCGGTTCCCCAGATGAAACCAGCCGTTCCGCCAGCCACAACCGCCACGCGCTCATCGGTTGAGCCGGCTGGGATGTTCAGCGACGCTCGGAAGGCGTTGACCGTCATCTTCTTCTCGCGCTGCCCGGTGCCGTCAGCGTCGTGGAGCATCAGAAAGTCCGCCGCACCGTCAACGGCGGCCAGCGTCTCCAAGTCTTCGATGGGTGGGACAATGGGAAGCCGGGCGGCCGGACTGGTCGCGTAGTGCAGCGTGCCCCGGTCGGTGGTGAAGTGACCCTCGCCAGCCAGCATGCCGGCGGTTGGGAGGTTGGCCTTGAGGCCCCGTCGAATCTGGATGCGTGGCATAGCCTACTCCTTCAGTTGAAAGTCCCGCCGTCGATGTTTTGCAGATCCAGATTGATCCTGGCCTGCGCTTGAGCTACAGGGTCAGCGGCGATTTCCCCGAAGCTTTGAGAGACAAGAAATGGCTGCGGCCAAGAAGCGCCCGGCGGCCCTTGCTCCGCGACAGCGATGATTTCCACATCGCCAGTCTCGTTTTCAAGAATCTCGGTCTCGCTGACCGCCAGCACATCAGGCACGAGTGACCTCCTTGGAAATCGTGACACTGCCCTCTGCAAGACGGGTTACGTCTGAGTTGGGGTGCTGAATTTCAAGGTCATAGACCCCGCCGTTCTGCTGGATCATGGTCGTGTCGGCGTCTGAGATAAACAGGTTCACTTGTCCGTTGATGCCGCCCAAGGAAATGCGCCCGTTCTCGGTGGTCAGCGTCAAGAAGGGGGTCGGGTCATTCAGGCGCACGCGGATGTGCATCCTAGCCGTGCATCCTGTCAGGTCGATAGGTTCACCCGCACTGGTGCGCCAAGTCAGGCGTTTCCTGAACGTGGCGCCTTGCAGGATGGTCAGCTTGACCTTCGCTGGTTTTCTCATGGCTGGCAGTGTCCCGCCAAGTCATAAAGGCATCAAACCCTATGCCGGGTCAACGCTTCAGCCAATACCATGCCAGAGGAACCAGCAGCACCAGAGAAAAAGGCAGGGCAAGGGCCGCCATCAGGGCCAGCCCTGCCGCCACGCTCAGGCCGGCCCAGTTCACCGGACCTCCTGCAATTCGCGCGCCACATCTTGGCGAAGCTCCTTCGGCGCCGTCCGCATCATCCGGGTGGCTTTGTCTTCTTGCAGCGCTTGGACGCGGCGGCGAAGTTGCGGAATGCTGATGCTGATCGGGCTTTCCGGGTTGGCGCGGTTCCACTTCACCAGCTCTTCGCGGGCCTTGGTCACTCCCTCCGTGTCGCCAGATGCAATGGCTTTGGCCCACTTGTCGGCAATCTCGCCTTCCCGAATCTTGTTCAGGCCGATCATCTGCTGGGCCGTCCGGGCGGCATCCTGCACGCGCGCCACGTCCGCCGGCTGGAAGCCAATCGCTTTCAGTGCCGCATCGCCCATGGTCGTGTCGATAACCTTGCGGCCTGCCGTGTCGCTGTACTGACCGGTTTCGGCCATTCTGCCACCCTGGATTGCGTTGCGCACCGCCACAGGAGAGACAATTTCCCCCGCCTTGAGCACGTCACCCTGCAGCAGCAGGCCGGCGCCCTGCAAGAACCGCTTGGTCATGTCGGCCACCGGGCCGGCAATCTCCGTCACGTCGCGCGTGTAGTTCTCCTTCTTGATGAAGATGCCCGTTCCCGGGATCAGGTTGCCAAGCCCCAGGCGTCCGGACACGTCGGTCGGCGACCACGGCAGGCCAGACAGACCGTTCCCGATGAACCGGGCGCCTTCCTGACCGAAGATCGACGCCAGCCACTCCTGGCGCTTCTGCCGGGTCTGCCAGTTCAAGCCGAACACCCGTTGAGCGATGCCGTCCACCAAGTCTTCGGCATCCTCAACACCGGGCAGGCCACCGGCCCCAGCCATCAGGAAAAGAACACCTATCATCAACGCGGCGGCGCGGCGGCCTTCCGGTCTGCTGGAAGCCATGCGCTGCAGTAGTTCCACGTAGCTGATCGAGTAGGTCTTGAATGTGAACGCCAGCGAACCAACCGTGCCACGCGCCCAGGCCGGGCGGGAGTTACCAGTGACAAAAGTTCGCCCGTTCCGGCGAGCGATCCAGGTGCCATGTTCTGTTTGTGGGCACCAAACCATGTCAAGAACCAATGGCGTTTTGATCATGGCCTTGACGTGGGCGCGCTTGCTTTCCTTGCTGACATAGAGCGCCCCAAAGTCATGGCGGCCCATGCGCTCATACAGCGTTGACGACTGTCCAGACAGAACCGCCATGGCCTGCAACGCACTCAGGTTACCGATATCTTTCTGCGTGACCGTCATTCCGCCTTCATCTGGAAAGTGCCCGTCACCTTTTGCAAAAGTCTCAAGAAAGATAC
>CAYSWG010000223.1:0-4632 GCA_964434465.1 uncultured Geobacteraceae bacterium | reverse complement strand
TTCAGCCGCTTCCCGGGAGCGCGCGGCGTCTTCACCACCGCCCAGGGATTCCAGTTCAGATAGCGGATCTCGTTGGTCAGCCAGCTGAACAATCCCTTGAGAACGGTCACCGCCATCCTGCGGGTTGATTTCGCCATCTCACCGACGAACGGTTTCCACTCTTCATGCCAACGCGGCAGCTTGGGTCCGATCCACCGATCACGCCCGATCCGCCAAGGCCATGCAGCCCCGGGCGATGCAATCGCGGCGAGGAAATCGACATACTCCTGACAGTCCTCCGACGTTGCCGACGAAAGCGGACGATTCTTCTCGAAGACCAACCACAGCAGGAACCGCTCAAGCTGGGCGTTGTAGGCACGACGAGTGTGCCGGTTGGCAGCTGCGGTATCTAGCCACAGCGCTACCGCTTCGAGATCCGTTCTCGCCGCGGCCGGGCAAACAGGGTTGCGATTCGTACCGATAGTGCCGTCCAACTCCGCCGGCAGTTTGAAGTATTCGAAAGGGACGATCCCCTCCTCCTTCTCCCTGTTCGCCATGAGCACGGATCGGTATTGCCGGAAAGGGAACAGGGCGCGCGCCTGAATCGGCAGCACCTGATTCAGTTGCAACCAACGGATGATGCGACGGCCGCGCACCGCACCGAATTTTGGTATGCGTCGGTACCAGAGATTGCCCTTGCGATTGATGAGACCAACCAGATCGCTGATCGTGACGATGCCGACGGCCAATAAGGGGCTGGCAACCACCGGCTCAATCCAGATGGAGATTGGGTCGGTTGGCCGAGGTACTGTGACCAACCACCCCTCGAGGACGTCGAGCGCATGCCGCAAACGCCGGCGCAGCCGGTCGTTCTGTTCGGCCTTGCGCAGCGCCGCGATCGAAGCAGCTGGTGCGCCCTCCTCCCCTGATCCGCCGTAGCGCTTTTCGAACTCAGCGATCAGTTCGCTTTCCGAGTAGAAACCGGTCGGGTCGTATTCAGCCTGGAAATCTTCGAGACTGGGGATTTCGGCAAGCGCAATGCGCTCATCGGGATCGAGTTCTGCTGGCTTGACCTTGATCAGGCGGAGGAATGAAGCGCCGGTGACACCCGTCTCACGATGGTAACGCTTTGCCGCCGCAATCAGCTCGGATCGCACCCAATCCAGCGTTCTTTGTGCTTGGCGCACGTCGGATCCGGTCTCGAGATAACGATCGCCGAGCACGGACAATGAGAGCCCATCAAGCGAGCCGCGGAACAAGGCGAAATGGTGGTAGCCGAGCTTTACACCGGGACGTGAGCGGGCGATCTTCTTGCGCATGGTTAGTAGACGGGCTGGATCTGATCAACGCCGCGCAACACTTCCCAGTTGGCCTCCACCATCACCACGCCTTTCCTCGTCTTTCGTGGGAAAAGTTTAGTCGGTTTGCACCACGCTTGCTGACTATCAGCAGAAATCCGCGTCACACGCTCGACGGATCCGATGCTGTCAGCAAAGTTAGGGTGATTGACGGCGATTATGCGCACCAGCATTCCGACCGCGATCACGCCAATCCCCTCGCCCAACGAATCTTCGGTCCAGTGGGGTGCTTGTCAACGCGAGGCCTTGACTTGGAACTCCAAGAACCTCCTTTTGAAACGAGTTCCTGGATGTAGCCGGCCGCCTTGAGAGATGAGCCGTTTTCCTCGGCCAGGGTATATGTGATGATCCTTCGATAGCCGAGTCGACGTGCTTCACGCGCCGCAGCGCCAAGCAGCTTGCTGGCAATGTTTGAGACACCGGTGGTGACCAGCCGGGTGATCTCGAGAGTTTCACCATCATCCAGACGCCGCGCCACGGGACGGCCGACGATGGCTGCGCCAGCCTCGCAGACACGCAGCTGATTGACGATTGACGCCTTGAGCGAGAACTTGTGGCCGACTACCTTGCCGTGGTGCCGGTGCAAGGCCAGCACCAGGCGTTGCGCATCCGCCAAGGAACAAGGGATGACGCAAATATGCTCGTCGCCAAACAACCAGCCCTTCAGAGAACTATGATGCATGCCCGCCCTGCCCTTCTTGAGCGATCCGCGAATATTCCTTCGCCATCGCGAGAACCTCGTTCCAATCTGCGGCGTAATGATCGCCGTCATAGGGATCCTTCAGGGTGTCCGCAATCGGCGCCGGCGGCCAAACATTGAACCCGCCGCCTTCGACCTTCTCGATTTCGAAATCATGCTCCAAGGCAAGGGCCTTTGCCTTGCGCCGCGCACCGCTATAAGGATCAGACATCTTTTTCGCCGGCGCCTTGAAAGTCTTGTTCAGCAGTTTTTCGAGCATGCGTAACCTGGCCATTCCATCACCCCCTTTCCTTGTTATGACGCTCTTCCGCGAGTTCCTTGGTAGCGCGATCGAAGCCAACCCAAACACCTTCGCGGTTCATGCCGCGCGACGCCAATTCCTCACGCGCCAGCAAATTCAGATCCAAATCACCTCGTGCCACTGCCGTCAGCACGCGTACCGTCGCAATCTGGATGAACCCGATTTCATCAACAGTGAAGTTCCCAGTGCTATATGCCATAAACCCTCCTATCGTTGCCCGTCCATAGAGGACAAAGCTTCCCGCAAAATCCGGTAGAGCCTGCGAAAACCTTCACCATGCGGTGGCTTGAAATCCCAATCCGGCCTCCGGACCTTCGGCTCGTACTGAAGCCAGTGCGCGAGTTCGTGTGCTGCCAGCACGCGCAAGCAATCGACTCGGCTCCCCGTGAAATCCCCGATGCCGGGGAACGCGTTGAGCCGGGAATACTCCTTGTAGACAGCGCCCTGCTCAGGCTTCATCGCGTGACGAAGCATCGCGAACGACAGCCCCCGCTTCCCGCCGCGAGAAGTCCCGGCCTTCCAGCGGAACTCAATTTCCGGAGCCACGCCGCGGCGCCAAGAGAACCCATTTTTCTTCAACACCGGCGCTGTTAGCAACAGGCCCACAGCGTCCAGGATCACCTTTTCCGCCTCAATTACCCTCCCCTCGCCCAACTTGGCGATTGCATCTTCCCGCAGGGGCTTGTCCGACAGTGAGAACGCAAGGCTCCGGTTGCGCTTGGCTTCCTGCAGGACATTTGCCACATGGCAGATCACCTCCCGTGCGAATTCGTCTAGTTCCCCATCCTTGGCGCCAAGCCCTGCAGCTGCGAACTGGAGCAACTCTTTCGTTACCTCCTCGTCCAAACCACTCCCATTCCCGGATTCTGATATCTGATTACCTGACATACCGATCACACCCTCCACTCGCCATACCTCAACTGGAGCCACCTCCAGTCATTACTTGCCTTTTCCCTTGATGCCGCGCCGGCTCCTTTCACGCGTGAAAGCAACGGCTCAGACACATACTCTGATAACAGTAATTATCAGCATATCAACAAACAACCGATTTGCAAGCATGTAAATAATTAAGGCACCCCACTTGAATCCAGAATGACTTCAGGTTGAATGTGAATATGGCGCTTTCCGATGTATTGACGGCGCGACAACATCAAAGGAAACCTGAAAAATCAACATCATGATCAAGACCAACCTGACATTCCTCGCCCTCTGGGCTGCTCTTGCAGTCCCCTGTCTTGCCCTGGAAGGGCGCGTGGTCGGCGTTTCTGATGGCGACACCATCACCGTCCTGGACTCCGGAAATCGGACACACCGCGTACGACTGGCGGAAATTGACGCTCCCGAGAAGGATCAACCATTCGGACAACGGGCGAAGCTGCGGATGAGCGACCTGTGCTATGGGAAGCTCGCGAGCGTCCAAGCGAAGGGTGAGGATCGTTACGGGCGCACCATTGGTATCGTGTCCTGCAATGGCGTCAATGCCAATACGGCCATGGTTGAAAGCGGGCATGCGTGGGTTTATCGCCAATACGCGACTTCGACCTTTCTTTTCAAGGCGGAAAAGCAAGCCAAAATGGCTCGTGCCGGTTTATGGGCCGACCCATCCCCTACCCCACCATGGGAATGGAGGCATGGCCGGTGAGGCATCCGCCAAAACCAACCTACGAACAACTCGAGGCGGAGTTGTTCGCAATGCGTCAGGAACGTGCAGCACGCTTAGCCGATGCTCAGCGCGTCATCGACTGGATCGATAACCCCGCTCGACAGCCCGCAGTACACGCCTTCACGGAGGGGAATGAGCGCCAGATCGCATACCGGTTCGAACATCTGCTGCGAGGCGAATTCATCTGCAGAAAATGCGGGCTGCGCAAGGATGGGGAGCCCTCGCCGGCTACGTTCTGAGGAAATAATGGGATCCAGTACGGCACTCATCATCGGCGCGGCGATCTTCCTCGCGCTTACCATCACCCTGCTGGCCGCGTATTCAAAACCTAAGTTCCAGCCCAAGCCACTGCTCACAAAAAACGAACTCGAGTTCTATCGGCGGGTACAGATAGCCCTGCCGGATTACTCGATCTTTCCACAGGTTGCGCTTCGTGCCATCATCAAGCCAGGCTCGGCATCGGGAACCCGGCGTTACTGGCGCGAGTCAGGCCTGCTAGGCGCCAAGCATTGCGACTTCCTGGTTTGTCGGCCTGACAACCTTGAAGTCATAGCGATCATCGAATTAGATGACCGGTCACACGACAAGGAGAAGGATGCTCAGCGCGACAAAATGACTGCGGGAGCCGGCT
>CAYSWG010000222.1:1553-4685 GCA_964434465.1 uncultured Geobacteraceae bacterium | reverse complement strand
CAGTTCGGCGTCCAGCATTGCACGCATCTGGTCGAAATCAAGGGATTCAATCTTCTGCACCTCGTGGGAGGTGCGGAACCCGTCAAAGAAGTGGATGAAGGGGACGCGGGCCCGCAAGGTGTCCGCCTGGGCGATCAAGGCGAAAACCATGACCTCCTGGACATTGTTGGAGCAGAGCATGTCCCAACCGGTGGAACGGCAGGACATGTCATCGGAGTGGTCACCGAAGATGAGCAGGGCCTGGGCGGCGATGGCCCTGGCCGAAACATGGAACACCGTCGAGGTCAGCTCGCCGGCGATTTTGAACATGTTGGGGATCATCAGCAGCAGACCCTGGCTGGCGGTGAAGGTCGTGGTCAGGCTGCCGGCCTGCATGGCGCCATGGACCTCCCCGGTCGCGCCGGACTCGGACTGCATCTCGGTAACCAGGGGCACGGTACCCCAGATGTTTTTCTCACCCCGAGCACTCTTGATATCGGAGATTTCCCCCATGTTAGACGAGGGGGTAGATGGCGATAACTTCGTTGGTGACATGGGCAACATGGGCTGCAGCCGTATTACCATCGATGGTGGTCAGTCTCCGCGTCATGAAGTTTCCCCCTGCTGATCGTTTTTTGGTTTGGTGAAGATGTCAAGAGGTGCCGCACGGGAAAACCACTTTCACCGATGCCGCCTCCTGGCGAAAGGCTTGACAAGCCTGCCAATACATAGTACTTCTTTTTCACGTAAAAAACTTCGTATATTTTTGTTCGTAAGTTAACGGAAACAGCCCGCATCCGTCAAGTGATTTTTTCACTGGGAAACAATAGACACAACCGCCTGCAATAAAAGGTCGAGGCGCAGGCAGTCTGTCGACCGGAACGTAAACGGTCCGTTTCCGGATGGACACTATCTATGGAGGAACGCAGAAAAATGGGTACGTCTATGCTGCACGATGTCGCTGGCGATTCGGTCTCCAGACAGTGGACCTTTCTCAACAACCATGCCCATGTGCTGATCTGCCTGGCACGGTACCCTGATGCGGTGTTGCGGGAGGTTGCGCAGCGGGTCGGCGTCACCGAGCGGGCAACCCAGAAAATCATCAAGGACCTGGTGGATTGCCAGGTACTGCAGCGCCATCGGGAAGGCCGCTGCAACCGCTACGTAATTGACTTTGCCCAACCACTGCGGCATCCGCTAGAGAACCAGCACACCGTCGGTGATTTTCTGGCAATGTTTCTGGCGCCGGAAGAGATGCAGCGCAATCTCCTGGAAAAAAACCGGTCCATGACGGATCAGGAAGACCTCAAGACAGAAGATATGGACCGCTGACAGGTGGACTGGCAGGAAGAGAATATTGCTGCCGTCTCCGTGGAACGGTGTACGCGATAATTCCTTACCGGCAACGGGGCGGGGCATTGACAGATCCCCCCGACCGTACCATAGTTCATGCCCGTCCAAATAAAACCGGATCCAACGGCAACGAAGCCCGCAAAGAAATTTCCTTGCGGGTTTTTTTGTGGAAAACCGTTCGGTCGATACTTATTCGTACAAGGGGCAATCATGGCACACGTAGTATTCTGGGAAAAGCCCGGCTGCCAGGGGAATGCGCGGCAGAAGGAGATCCTCGTGGCCTCGGGTCACACCCTCGACGTGCGCAGCCTGCTGGCCGAACCCTGGACCGAAGTGCAACTGGCGCTCTTTTTCGGCAACCGACCGGTGGCCGAGTGGTTTAACATGACCAATCCCCGGGTTAAAGCGGGCGAAATACGCCCCGCGCACGTTACCCGGGAGGAAGCCCTGAAGATGATAGTGACCGATCCACTGCTCATCGTCCGGCCGCTCATGCAGGTGGGCGATGAGCGCCTGGCCGGCTTCAACGTGCCGACGGTGCATACCTGGACAGGATTGCATAGTGAAATGATCGGTAACCGGGACCCGCAGAACTGCCCATGCGTGGTCGGCGGGCAGAACCGACAGTGACCTGTGACACAACTGCAACCCCACCGCAGATGACCTTTGGGGTTCTTTGTGCATCGTGCTCCTTTCCCACGGGATTAAATCTGGTAGACTGTCTTTCTACACTCCAGACCAAGATGCTGCACACAACAGGAGACGGACAATGATCACCAAGCACGGCAGAGGTACGACAGGGGCCCGTGTGGCCACATTCCTTTTCTTCACCGCATTCGCCATCTGCACCACGCCGGCATGGGCTGCAGGTTCGGCCGACCCGGCATTCACCATGGGCGTTACACCGCTCTATCAGTTCGACGGCACCCTGGATTCCGGTGGTGATGTCAGCGTGTTCCGGCTACTGGTCAATGCCGGCAACACACTCCGGCCCAGCAAGAACATCACCCTCCGTCTCAATGGGGGCTACAGCCACGCTGACTACGACTTTTCCGGCGGCAGCACCTTTGCCGGAGGCGCCCCGTGGGACAAACTGCATACCATGGATTTCAGCGCCGGTCTCAGCTGCACAGCGCTGCCCGGATGGCGCTTCACGGCAACGCCATCAGTACGCATCGCCCGGGAAGATGGCGCCGATTGGGGCAATGCCTTCCAGTATGGCGGCTCACTGTCAGCCAGTCGTGAGTTTGGCGACACGCTGACCCTGGGTCTTGGTGCAGCAGTCTTCAGCCAGTTGGAAGAAGTGACCGTAACCCCCCTGCTGCTGGTCACCTGGCGCATCAGTGAGGACCTTACCCTGGCCAACCCGCTTCGCTCCGGGCCGACCGGCCCCGCTGGTCTGGAGCTGACCTACCGCCTTGGCAACGGCTGGGATCTGGCAGCCGGCGCCTCATATCGATCCGAGCGGTTTCGCCTGAAAAATTCCGGATCCTATGCGGACGGTGTCGGTGAAGTCAGCAGCATTCCTGCCTGGCTACGGCTTTCGCACCGCATGGGCGGCACATTCTCCCTGGACCTCTATGGCGGTGTTGCCCTTGGCGGGAACGTGCGCGTTGAAGACCGTGACGGCAGGCGGCTCGCTTCAGACGACTATGATCCGGCGCCATTCATGGCAGTGACCGTTGCGGCACGTTTCTGAACACAGGGAGAATCAGCCGGGACAGCTGACCTGACAGAGGCGGAGGGGATCATGGCTGCTTCCCCGGCAAATCCTGTACTAACACTACGTCAGGTGATTTC
>CAYSWG010000222.1:0-1543 GCA_964434465.1 uncultured Geobacteraceae bacterium | reverse complement strand
TGCATAATCTGGCAAATGCAGGCTCTTTTTGCTGCTCAAGCACTGTCCTGAAATTAGCTTTGAAAGGATTCGATTTCCAATCAAAATAGCTCTGGTAGAGCTTCTTGTCTTTGGATACGGAGAGAAGGTAACGGGCAAGAGATTCGGGACCGTCCCATGCAGTTGCATTTATGAAACAGGTGTCTCCGGGCGCAAAATCATCGATATTGGGAGCGCCAAGATATATCGGGACGGACCCTGCGATCAACGGGTCATAAAATTTTTCCGTCACATAGTCCTTGGCGACGGCATTTTCGAAGGCTATGGTGAACGCATACTCGGCAATGGTATCCATCTTGGTCTCACGTCCGGTATCCTCTTCAAGTGTCCTGTTGCGAAGAACCTTCCCGTAAGAATGGATATCCAGGTAGTGCATCAAGGCCTTTACATATTCCAGCCTGCCGCTTTTATGGAACGGACTCGAGATAAACGCACAGACATGTTTCCCTTCAGTCTTCTCCCGAACCGGTCTTCTCAGCAACCCATCAAGCCCATAATAAAAATACGGCGTAACAATATCCGCATCCAGCTGGTGGCTCATGATCAAATCGAAATAGTTCAAGAAAGCCGGGTCTCTGAAATGGGGGACATTGACCTCGCATTCCATAAACCAGGCGATCCAAAGCTGCCCCCTTTTTTTCCGTAACCGCTTCAACCCCAGAAGAAGAGAGTATAGTGACGGCATAAAGCGCGCTGGTGCAGCACATGAAGAAAAGAGCGAAGGAATATGAAATACAACGGCAACAGCTTCCCGCAGTAACCGCCGATCGGTGGTCAGTTCAAATTCCTCAGGAATATCCGCCCTGTTATAGCTGAGCGGCATGTTGAACATCGTATTGTAGAAAACAATAACTCGTTTTTTCTTCATAGTACACCCCGGGGGGATTCCTGGAATGGCACGCTGATGGAAGAACCAGCCAAGGTGCAAGCAAGGATTCCCCCGAGAATCTTCCCTGACGGCACAAATCGACCTGAATCCCGGCCCTGACGCCTATCCGAAAACCGTGCTGATCAGATAGGTCGTGTAACCCACGTAACAGGTCAGCAGCACCGAACCCTCGATGCGGTTGATGCGACCAACCCCACGGAACCCATAACCGATGATGAACAGCGACAGGGTCAGGGCTGCCATGACCAGCATGTCCCGGCTGAAGACCTCCGGCCCTACCGCCATGGGATTAATCGCGCCAGCGATACCCACCACCGCCAGGGTGTTGAACAGGTTGGAACCGAGCACGTTGCCCAGGGCAATGTCATGCTCCCCCCTGCGGGTGGCAATAAGTGACGAGGCAAGTTCCGGCAGCGAGGTGCCGACCGCGACGATGGTCAGGCCGATAATCAGGTCGCTGACGCCGAACCCATGAGCAATTTCCACCGCGCCCCAGACCAGAATGCGGGAACTGACAATCAGAAGCACGAGCCCGACCACCAGCCAGAAGAGCGCACGGCGGATCGGCATGGCGCGGACGTCCAGCTCCTGCTCGATCTCGCTTCCCAGCGCATC
>CAYSWG010000221.1:0-4697 GCA_964434465.1 uncultured Geobacteraceae bacterium | reverse complement strand
TCCTCACAGGAGTAGGCGGAAAGGCCCAACTCGGGGAAAGCAGTCAGCAAAACGTGTTGCTGAGCAGCTTTCCTGAGCAGTGACAGGGTTTGCTTGCCATTGAAGGATGGGTCCGCCACACGCACTTCCGGCAAAGCAATCGCTGTTCGAACAAAATTGTGGCTATAAAGATTGGTAAATTCCCGATCTTTGTCCATCAGGTTCCCCTCCGATCAATGGACAGGCTAGATAAATCACTTGAATTTTCGGTTATTTCTACAACGGCTGCAAGCAGGGTGTCAACGCTTTTCCCGAGACCGCACTAATTGTTACCTGTTGACTTTAAGGAAAAGATGCGTACGCAGTCGGAAGCGATGCATGGACAGGTGACTACCATGAAAGGGAGTCTGCAATCATGCTACTCGGAACAACCAGCCAAACAACGGCCCAACCAGTGTGCCATATTGGTCACGGCACACAATAGAGAATCCCACCTTGCCAAAGCTATCGCTCTCGCTATACCAATGCAAAGTAGGACTATTACTGACATTGTGATGTTAATTTGAACGACATTTCCATTTTGGTACAATCATAGCATTATGATGGGAGTGGTCATCTGCTGTTCCGGCAGGACAGTGCCGATAATTTTAAACTTAGACCTGCCACACAGCGCTGCTCTTGTCACAGGATATGCCGCGATAGATGCAAATGCACATCAGCGGCCAGAATGGACCCGGTCCTTTCTCCCAGGGACCGGGTTCTTCGCATCAGGTACTTTGCCAAGACCTGTCGGCGCACTATTCCAAACCCCGAACAAATTGCCTGTCAGGGGTTTTCTGCAAGGAAAGCAAATCAGATATCCTCCGGATAACCCGCTAGAGGGTGAATTACCAGATGACGCTCCGGTTCACGACCAACGCTCTCAGCCACCAGGCCAAGACTGGTCAGGTAGCGGTGCTGCACCTTGCGCAGCGCCGAGCGGCAGGGTGCGAGGGAAACTTCCCTCCCCACTTCAACTACTCGTCGGGCTGCTTCCTCCGCCTCTTGGATTGCCTCCTGTACCTCGTCATCACCAACACCCTGAACCAGATTGAATATCCGCTGCAGAAGGCGGCGCAATTCCGCCGTCGTATTGCGCTTGATGTAGTACATGTTAGCCTCGCCCATGCGGGTTATACGCTTGAGACCCATGTCATCAACCCGGGAACGGAGGGCGATAATGATGTCGGCGGCATCAACGCGTGATACGATACGCAGATCGAGATCAAGGTCACGTCCTGCCCGCTCGAGCAGTTCGCGACTGACCCCATGGAGATAGACGCGCGCAGGACCAGCGGGCACAGATAGTGCTCGCTCCCTGCCGAGCCCTCGGGGTCTCACCACGCGCGGCACAACCGCATCCACCTTGGGTGCTTCCACGTGAATCAGTCCGTCCTCAGCCTGGGTTCGTCGCTCACCATGGCTTTGCATTCCGCGCAGAATGGTATCCACCGCTGTACCGGTGTCCTTGTGCACAATCACTTCATTACGACTGACCATCTCCACGAGAATTTCGAAGGTAGGTGGTGCCTTCCGTTCGTTAACGGTTTTAGTCGTGCCCCTGCGGCGGGCCTCGTCATCACCCAGGGTTACCGTCTGTACACCGCCGATCAGGTCCGCAAGGACGGGATTCATTATGAGGTTTTCCAGTGTATTGCCGTGGGCGGTACCGATCAACTGCACACCGCGCTCGGCAATGGTACGTGCGGCAACAGCCTCGGCCTCGGTACCGATCTCATCAACAATAATCACCTCGGGCATGTGATTCTCCACCGCTTCGATCATGACGGCGTGCTGCCGGTCAGGCCTGGGCACCTGCATGCGACGGGCTGAACCAATGCCGGGATGGGGAATATCACCGTCACCGGCTATTTCGTTGGAGGTATCGATGACAATAACCCGCTTACCAAAATCATCGGCCAGAACCCGGGAAATTTCTCGCAACTTGGTAGTTTTACCCACACCTGGCCTCCCGAGGATAAGGAGATTGCTTCCTCCCTCCATAAGGTCACGCAGCAATTCAATGGTGCCGAATACGGCACGGCCCGCACGCAGGGTCAGGCCGATTACGGTGCCTTTTCTATTGCGGATTGCTGATATCCTATGCAGAGTCCGCTCGATGCCTGCCCGGTTATCTTCAGTAAACTCGCCAAGAAGTGCCAGTACATGGGACAGATCTTCATGCGTCACCGGCTTATCGCTCAGCGTAACAACCCTGTCAGCAAGCCGAGCTTCGGGCAAACGACCCAGATCCATGACAATCTCCATCAACTGCTCAAGGGGAACCGCATGCAATGCCGCCTGCAAATCGCCAGGAAGTGTTGCAGCAAGGAGATGAATGTCGGCAACTGCCGAGGAATTTGTTTTTTTAACGTTAGCCATTTCGAACCTCAACAAATCAGATCGTATCAAAGGTACTGCACAGGCACTTTACGGCACAGTGCACTGCCATGACTATACCACAGGGTATTTCAGGTAGTACCTGATTTAATCCTGGCAACAGAACACGTTATGAGATAAAGGATACCGTAGATCCACCCATTGTCCGTTGATGAACCGGCCGCAGTGCACCTTACCTATTTTCCCTTCCGGGAGATCTTGGTAACGCCGGCTCAGAACGTTCTCGACACCGTGATGCCAATGGGAAATTCAGCACATTTTGCAACGTCACAATCATGCAAGACGGTATATAACAGGTTGACTGCGCCACCATTTCCCTTACTATTACCAAGAAGTAAATCCCTGTCTTGCGGAGCACTCGCGAGGTAATATCATCGTAACTACCAAGTAAAAGGAATATGCATGGGAAATAATCCTCTGGATTTCACCATTGAGAAGCTTGGCACCGGCACCATTCCGTCACCCATGACAGGCGTACGCTTCGTCAGCGACGAAGAAAGGATGCTGTACGACTCCCACATTTCCCGAGTCAACCACTGCCTGGAGTGCGGTGATTCCCTGCCAACCATGGAACTGGCCGGTCCCCGGGAGAGGATTTTCTTCGACCCGTCAAAGCTCAAGTGCGGCATTGTCACCTGCGGCGGCATTTGTCCAGGGGTGAATGATGTGATCAGGGCACTGGTCATGAGTCTCTACTACCATTACGGAGTAAAGAGTATTTATGGTTTCCCCTATGGTTTCGAGGGGTTGACCTGGCGGCATGGCCATACGCCGCGGGAACTTACCCCGCAGAACGTTAATTTCATTCACGGCATGGGCGGCAGTATCCTCGGCACATCCCGGGGTCCCCAGGATGTGGGAGAGATGGTCGACACCCTGGAGTGCATGAACATTCACATGCTGTTCACCATTGGCGGTGACGGAACGCTGAAAGGTACCAGGGCGGTTGCCGATGAAATAGCGCGCAGGGGCCTCAAAACATCCGTGATCGCCATTCCAAAGACTATCGACAACGATATCTCTTTTATCGAGAAATCATTCGGTTTCGAAACTGCCGTTACAGAAGCCAGCAAAGTCACCAACTCTGCCCACAACGAGGCCACCGGCGCACGGAACGGTGTCGGTCTGGTCAAACTCATGGGCCGTGAGTCGGGGTTTATCGCCGCCTACTCCGTACTGGCCGACAACAACGTGAACATCTGCCTCATTCCCGAATCACCATTCACTCTGCAGGGTTTTCTCAAGGCGCTGCACGAGCGGTTGCTGCTGCGCGGGCATGCCGTAGTCGTTGTTGCCGAGGGAGCCGGCCAGAATCTCATGGAACAGACCTGTGAACATGACGCATCCGGCAATATCCGTCTTGGCGATATCGGCCTGTTTCTCAAGGATGCCATACAGGAGTACTTCCATGGCCAGAACATGGAACTGAACCTGAAGTACATTGACCCCAGCTATACGATCAGATCCGTGCCGGCCACCCCCCACGACTCTTCCTTCTGCCTGCTGCTCGGCCATAACGCCGTACATGCCGGCATGACCGGACGAACCAATATGGTAGTCGGCTACTGGAGAGGGGAATTCACTCATGTACCCATATCCCTTGCTGTTTCCGAAAGGAAAAGAATCGATCCGGAAGGATGGTTCTGGAGTACGGTACTGGCATCAACGGGACAACCTCGCGAAATGCTTTGATACACTTGCAGAACCTCCGGAGGAACGGCATGCCCCTTGCGTCCAATAAAACAAAGATCATCTGCACAATCGGTCCTGCTTCGGCATCCAGGACGGTCATGGAACAGTTGTTGCTCTCCGGGATGAATGTTGCGCGACTGAATTTTTCCCACGGCGATTTTGCCAGTCACCGACAGGTCATCGCCGATCTGCGTGCCAGTGCCGAAGCTATCGGCCGTCGCCTGACAATCATGGCCGATCTTCCCGGGCCAAAAATCCGTATCGGTCAACTTGCCGTTGAACCTGTTGAACTGCTGTCCGGTATGGTGATTACCCTGACCGCCGATGAGCAGGCCGCCGGACCGGAAAGGATCTCTGTCAGCCTGAAACGACTACCCCAGGCAGTCCGGCCCGGTGATACCATTTTTCTCAATGATGGGCTGATCCAGCTGGTCGTTGAAAGCATGACGGCCACGGACATCATCTGCCGTGTGGTTGTCGGAGGAGAACTGCGTTCCCGCAAAGGACTCAATCTGCCCGGTGTGGATCTGGGCATCAGCGCGTTTACCGAACAAGACTTCGCCTGCCTGAAGTTTGCCCTGGAACAA
>CAYSWG010000220.1:0-4711 GCA_964434465.1 uncultured Geobacteraceae bacterium | reverse complement strand
CGGCTGAAGGAGCACGACTGGAAATCGTGTGTGCGTTAATAGCGTACCGAGGGTTCAAATCCCTCTCTCTCCGCCAGATTTTCCTGTAGTACTTTCCAACAGACAGGCAGTGCCCGGATACCAAGATGAGCCCATGTGGCACGGTGCACCGGATAGTGCCTGTTTCGTATTTTACGGGCACCGCTGATAGCTGGGTCCCGCGCAACGGAAGGATGCAAACCCCGTCAGGTCCGGAAGGAAGCAGCGGTAGTGTCCGCTCCCGTGTGCCGCGGGGCAGCCCAGCTATCAGCGGTTCTCGTAAATCCATCCCGCGGGATTTCTTTCCTCCAGTTTTCGAAAGTCCGTCGGTTCCCGTGTTGTGTCGCAGTGGTTCTGAATACCGTTCGGTAGTGGGGCGTATGGGTTGTGACGTACCTGGTCTTGGCAAGAAAATGGCGGCCGCAGACATTCAGTGATCTTGTCGGCCAGGAGCACGTCAGTCAGACGTTGCGCAATGCCATCGAATCGGGCAGGGTGGCGCACGCCTTCCTGTTCACTGGTGCCCGGGGCGTGGGCAAGACCAGCGCTGCCCGCATTCTGGCCAAGGCGCTGCAATGCGAAGGTGGCCCTGCCGCAGAGCCCTGCAATGTCTGCCCTGCCTGCCTGGAAATTACGGCCGGCAACAGCGTTGATGTTTTTGAAATTGATGGTGCCTCCAATACCGGTGTCGAGGATATCCGCGAATTGCGGGAGAATATAAAATATCTGCCTTCCCGCTGCCGGTTCAAGATCTTTATTATCGACGAAGTGCACATGCTCTCCACCAGTGCTTTCAACGCATTGCTCAAAACGCTTGAAGAGCCCCCCTCCCACATCAAGTTCATTTTTGCCACCACCGAGCCACACAAAATTCCCATAACCATTCTCTCCCGCTGTCAACGGTTCGATTTCCGTCGTATCCCTTTGGCGAAGCTGGTGGCACGACTTCGGTACATCGTCGCGGAGGAGCACGTCGTGATCAGCGACGAGTCATTGACAGCCATTGCCCGCAAGGGTGACGGCAGCATGCGGGATTCCCTTTCCGCCCTTGATCAGGTGCTGGCTTTCTGTGGTGATCAGGTTGCCGATGACGACGTGATCAGCCTGCTTGGCGTGGTTGATCGCCGTCTGGTGCAGGAGGCGGTGCAGGTTGTCATTGGCCGTGATGCACGCTCCTGTCTGGAAATTGTTGCCCGAGTTGACAGCCAGGGTTACAGCGTGCGCTGCTTTTGCCAGGAGCTGATCGACTGTTTCCGGGGGTTGATCATTGTGAAAATGACGGAAAATCCCGGAGAGTTGCTTGACCTGGCCGATGATGATCTGCAGCGACTGCGGCAGTTGCGGGAAGCAGTGACCTTTGACGATTTGCAGAGGCACATGGCGATACTTCTCAAGGCAGAAAGCGAAATGGGGCAGTCTGGTTTCACCCGGCTCGTCCTGGAAATGGCCCTGGTTCGAATGGCGATGCTGGTGCCCGTGGTTCCTGTTGCCGAGCTGCTCGAACGGTTGAAGTCGCTTGAGTGCGCTTCAGGTGGAGCGCCGCGGCAAGGACCGCAGCCTGGAGCAGCAGCGACACCGCCGTCCCAGACTGATTCGCCGCCGTTGCCGCAGGTGGCGGAACTGCGACAGAACAGTGCTGCTCCGGCAGTGCGCCCCGCCCAGGAGGGCTGGCCTGCCTTTGTCGCCTTGGTTAACCGGGAAAAGAAGCGCTTGGGTGCCATGCTGGAGAATGCCCGGCCTCTGCAGTTTACTGCAGAGGCAATGGTGCTTGGCCTGCCGGCCGGTTCTTTCCATTACACGTGCATGCAGGATTCCGATGCTCTGGCTGCGGTTGCCGAACTGGCGACCCGGTTTTTCGGAAGCACTCCAGTGGTTACCGTTAAACCGCTCAGTGGTGTGGCGTCCGATTTGCCGTCCACGCTGCAGGAAAAAAAAAGCCGTTTGGCTGCTGACCGGCAGCGTGAGCTTGAGCAGTGTGCCCGCAGCAACCCGGTAATTTCTGCGGTACTGGATATTTTTGGTGGCGAGATCGGGGCGGTTGTGCCCCATGACGCGAAGGAGGATACAGACTGATGTCCAAGGGATTAGCACAAATAATGAAGCAGGCCCAGATGATGCAGCAGAAAATGGCCCGGCTCCAGGATGAGGCCGAGCAGCGTACTGCCGAGATTTCGGTAGGCGGCGGAGTGGTTACCGCTGTCGTCAATGGTAAAAACCAGGTTGTTTCACTGGTCATCAAAAAGGAGGCGGTTGATCCGGAAGATGTGGAGATGTTGCAGGATCTGGTTGTTTCGGCAATCAACGAGGCACTGAAAAAAGTTCAGGGAGAGGTTGCTGAGGAAATGGGCAAAATTACCGGTGGTATGAACATTCCCGGATTGTTCTAGCGGCCCGCCGGCTGTACTGCATGTACTGCAGAGTTTCGGCCCGAGGAGGCACTGGTTGCGACCGTGTTCCTTGGGCCGATTTTGTTGCGGACGTGCGTCATTCGTTACGGGCAGGGCCTGGGAAGTAAAGCTTTTACTCTTTGTAGAAAACTGTTATATCTCAAAATTCTTTATAAAAATAGTTGTTTTTTTGATTCTTATAAAACATTTTCGGCAGCTTTTTACTTTTGATAAATAAAAGTAGTTATGTTTGCCCCACGGGATATGATACATTCCTCACAAACTCTTGCCAGGATGGTTTCAGAACTGAAAAAACTGCCGGGAATCGGTGAACGAACCGCGCTCCGGCTTTCCTTTCACATTCTGCAGTCACCGGGAATGGCAAAGGCTCTGGCGGAAAGCCTGGACGCGCTCCATGAGCGAGTCAGATTCTGTTCAATATGCTTCGGCATCACGGAAGACGACCCGTGCTGCCTCTGCTCAGGGGTGCGGGATGATACGGTCCTCTGTGTTGTCGAGGAACCCCAGGACCTGCTGGCGGTGGAGCGCAGCGGTGCTTTCCGGGGGCGCTACCATGTGCTCCATGGTGTTTTGTCTCCCTTGACGGGGGTGATGCCGGAAGATCTGAAAATTGCCGAACTACTTCGGCGTCTGCATGATTCTCCGATCCGGGAAGTGCTGCTGGCGACCAACTTTTCCGTTGAGGGTGAAACGACCGCGCTGTACCTGGCCGGGTTGATCAAGCCTTTGGGGATCAGGGTAACGCGTCTGGCCCACGGCATGCCCATCGGCGGTGATCTTGAGTATGTTGATGCGGCCACGGTGCAGAAGGCCTTTGAAGGTCGCAATCAATTATAAAGATTTCAGCATGGCAGGGATAACGGTTGCGGCGCCTTCTTGTCGCGCCCTTCCGCCATGCGGCGCAGATCAGGTTCTAACGGCCTTGCCGGCCGTAGAAACCGGAAAGACCGCAAGACAGTCATATGACAGCAACTCAAGGAGGAGTTTTCCATGAAACGCAAAATGGTTACAATCGATGGGAACACCGCTGCAGCCTACGTGGCCCATGCAACCAACGAGGTAATCGCCATCTATCCGATCACGCCTTCATCGGTAATGGGAGAAATTTCCGATGACAAGAGTGCCCGCGGCGAAAAGAACATCTGGGGCACGGTACCGACTGTCGTGGAAATGCAGTCGGAAGGCGGCGCTGCCGGAGCGGTCCATGGGGCACTCCAGGCAGGGGCACTGACTACGACGTTTACTGCCAGCCAGGGGTTGCTATTGATGATCCCTAACATGTTCAAAATCGCCGGGGAACTGACACCGACCGTTTTCCACGTTTCTGCCCGTGCAATTGCGGCTCAGGCCCTTTCAATATTTGGTGATCATTCTGACGTCATGTCCTGCCGCTCAACCGGTTGGGCAATGATTTGTTCAAACAATGTTCAGGAGGTTATGGATTTTGCCCTGATTTCCCAGGCAGCCACCCTCCGCTCACGGGTACCATTCCTCCACTACTTCGACGGGTTCCGTACCTCCCATGAAGTTCAGAAAGTGGAAGAGATCACCTTTGACGATATGCGCGCCATGGTTGACGATGATCTGGTTACGGAACATCGTGCCCGTGCGCTGTCCCCTGACCACCCGGTTCTCCGCGGCACCTCCCAGAATCCCGACGTCTATTTCCAGGGCAGGGAGACGGTCAACAAGTACTATCTGGCAACTCCGGGAATCGTTCAGGAGGAAATGGACAAATTCGCCGCCCTGACCGGCCGCGCCTACAAGATGGTTGACTATGTGGGTGCTCCCGATGCAGAGCGGGTGGTGGTCATCATGGGTTCCGGTACCGATGCGGTCCACAAGACGGTTGAGACGCTGGTTGCCCGTGGCGAGAAGGTTGGTGTGCTGAAGATCCGCCTCTATCGGCCGTTCCCCACCGAAGCGTTCGTGGCTACCTTGCCGGCTACCGTGCGCAAGATTGCCGTCATGGACCGTACCAAGGAACCGGGCTCTCTGGGCGAACCCCTCTATCTTGACGTGCGCACCGCCATTGGCGAGATGATGGAACAGAAGACCGCACCCTTTGCCACCTATCCGGTTATCGTTGGCGGCCGTTACGGTCTCGGCTCCAAGGAGTTTACTCCGGCCATGGTCAAGGGCATCTATGACAATCTGTCCCTGGATGTGCCGAAGAACCATTTTGTTGTGGGCATCAACGATGATGTGTGCGGTACGAGCATTCCCGCCGATCCGGCCTTTACCAATATAGCCTCGGGAATTTACGCTGCCTTGTTCTACGGGCT
>CAYSWG010000219.1:0-4720 GCA_964434465.1 uncultured Geobacteraceae bacterium | reverse complement strand
GGTTGAAGGGCGCTTCTAAAAAAACATGCAGGAGGCGTTGCGTGTTCCCCGCGCAAAGCGGGGGTTGAAGGAGTTCTTCGCCGAAAACCAGCGCGGCCCCTGCGTGTTCCCCGCGCAAAGCGGGGGTTGAAGGGTCCGGCGCGGCCGGCCAACGCGGGAAGAAGAGTGTTCCCCGCGCAAAGCGGGGGTTGAAGGGGGGGTGCAACCTCAGAAGTTGCAGGGGGTGCGTGTTCCCCGCGCAAAGCGGGGGTTGAAGGGTGATGACGGCGCGCTTGAATGCAGCGATCGCGTGTTCCCCGCGCAAAGCGGGGGTTGAAGGAAGTCAAGTTCAGACTCATACCATGTTGGAAAAGACTCATATTGGAAAAGACTCATCCCCGCATCGGATGATGGGGTGGGATGATTGACAGACCCATCCGATCTGAGCGAGAATGCAAAGCGCCGTAGCTCGCGGCCTCAAACAACGCAGCCTTTCAAGTCGCCGGCGCCCGCCGGCCTTCATTACCCTCAAGTCTCACCTGAAGAATCCTCCACGAAGCGCCGTGCTCGACCTGAGCCCGCAGCGCCGAAGGTTCTTTCGCCCATCTCGGGCTAAAGCAGCTGGGCAACCAGCATTTCACAAACCGCCCGCTGGGACAGACCACCGTCCCTCCGGGGCGGGCTGTCTCTCCGGGCTTTTTCAAGCAAGGAGAAGCAATGAAATCGGTACTGATAACCCCTATTGGGGATGCCGGGCTCGAAGAAGGGGACTTGTTCAGTTACCTTTCCAATGAGCTCGATGCGCACCACGTCCACTGCCGTATCCAGGAAGTATCGGACGCTGAAGCGGCTGCACTGAATCACCCGGAGCCAGTCCAAGGCGGTAGCTCCAGGGCAGCGATGCCTGCCAAAGTGCTCGAAGCGCTGAAGCACGTCAACAGCTTGTTTCCTGAGGTTACCCAGGTGTTTTACGGGACTGATGGAAGATGGTTGTTCTGTGGGGAGGCATTCGAAGCACCGGACTTCGAGGGGAAAGCGGATGTTTCACTTCTCGAAGATGCGGCTCATTCCGTCGAAGACCTTCCTGCCGCTTTCACGCTGGAAACTTGACGCGTTCCTGCGGTACAGACAAAACACCACAATCCCGCGCGGGAGAAATCCCGGCAAGGGATGATTCCGCGCCTCACCATGAGGAAATATCCATGAAGAAGCGGAAATACGAGTTGGTTCTGCAAGGCTTCAGCGGCGGCACCAACATGACTGACGATTTGTTGCTGTCGGTCGAGACAGAAATGACCAAGAAGCAACTGCAACAGGCCATGAATCAACTGGGCCTCAAGCAGGATATCGCCAAGATCGTGGCGCTGCCGGATACCTATTCGGCGGAGTGCATCGATTTTCCTAATCAGTCAAATGATCTGGTCAAACAAATCCGCCGGTTGCGTGACACGCCCATCAGCGTGCCGCGTGCCGTGCTGGCCAGCTTGATTGACATGGCTGACAACCACGTTGCCGACATCGAGTCAGGGATCGAGGAGGGCATCTACCTTGCCTCCGAGAATCGTGATCTCGCCAGCAAGCGCAAGCTTGTCACGGCAGCCAGTGGGTTCTATCGGAAGATGGTGCCATGAGCAAGCAAGTCTGCAAAGGATGCGGGGAATCGTTTGACCCGCGGTCATCAGTGTTGCCACCGATTCCGGGTTCTACCGGCGTTGAGTGTCCGCACTGCGGATCGTGGGAGAACCTTCCTATCCCGGCTGACCTGATGAAGGTCGCCAATGCCGTGCTCCAGGCGTGCAAGCGCCAAGCGGACAAGGGGCGCTCTCTCGACAATCTGAATCTCGATTCTGTTGTCATGAACGCCATGAAGTCCTAAACGGACAAATGGCGTGTTCCGTAAAGCACCACGGGAACCGCTCAATACTTTACGACAACGCCCGAGGCGCAACCCGCCTCTGGGCGATGCGTCAAAGGCAACTTTGCCCATAGGGCAGAAAGGAACCGATGAACCTGAATAAGGATCAAAGGGAGGGAATCGCCAAGGTTGCTGACAATCTTGCAACGGCTTGTATGGTCGCGGCAATCGTCGGTGGGCTTGTCGATAACAAGATAGGATGGGCGACCGTCCTGTTTCTCTTCGCGATGTTCGCTGTGCTACTATTCATTGGCGTAGTCCTGAGAAATCAGAAAGGAGACGAATGATGGCGATTGAATCCATGGTTGTACTGGCCTTGGCCGTCGCGCTGTTGGGCGGAATCGCTTGGTACGCCTCCAAGCACCGCGAAGAAGACAAAGATCGGCATGACCATCTGCCGAAACTGACCCCGTAAGGTCAACACCAGCGCCCACCCAGGACTCCTGCGGTGGGCGTCTTTCTGGGCGGGATAATTGACAGCCCCATCCGATCTGAGCGAGAATGCACAGTGCCGTAGCTCGCGGCGTGAAACAACGTAGCCTTTCAAGTCGCTGGCCCCCGCCGGTGCAATTCCCTAAAAGCCTCACCTCAGAACCTTCCGCGATGCGCTCGCCTGCCTGCAGGCCGCAGCGTCGAAGGATTCTTGCGCCTTCGGGCACAGATAGCTGGGCAGCCAGCACTTCACAACGCCGTCCGCAATGGACAGCGATATTTCAACCGCCCAGGTGGGTATCCCGCCTGCGCGGGTACTCCCTGAACACAATCAGGAGTGAAACGAAATGGACTGGGATAACCCCGCAGAGCGCGCTGCGCTCATCGAGCAAGTAGAGCCGGAAGAGTACAACCGGTTGTTAAGGAAGCATCTGGCGGAGTCCGTGCTCAAGACCGTGGCAGGGCATGACATCCGTCCGGTGAATACCCGATTCGGCAAACTCTTTTCGGTTGGGAACACCGGCTTGGCTTTTCCTGACCCGCAACAGGCCGAGGATTACGCAAAGGAATATCCGGTCTGATCCAGACGACTCCCTGCCGGTTCTCCGGCAGGTGATATTTTCAACGCCCGGAGGGTACTCACCCTCTGGGTGAGTGCTCCCGGCATTTCCAAGGAGCATGTATGAAAATCAAGCAGAAGTACGCCAAGTGGCAGATCGGCAGCGTCATCGAAAAGCTGCTGGAACAGAGCCGCTGGTTCAGGGTCGAGCCGCTCCCCTTCGACGTGTTTGAAGTCACCGTCAAGGAAGAGCATCCGGCGCTGCCGAAGCCTTTGGCCCCGACCGAAGCCGGCCAACTCATCGATGCAATTGAGTGGCTGGACCAGATCGACGGGCAGTACGTTGGTGGTCTTACGCCAGAAGGGGTGCGGGAGTTCTCGGACTACTTCTACCACGGCATAACGCCGAGCGAAGCGATTCGGTTAGCCACAAAAAAAGCTGAGGCGGAAAACTCGAACCACACGATGATCCTGCAACACCGGATCGCATGGTGGTTGCGCGGCGAATCTGCCCCGGAAGAACTCGATGACTGCTCGGTCGAGCACATCGAGAAGCTCATCAAGGAAGGCTACAACCAAGGTGAGTTGTGCGTCCTCGGCAACGATGGCGACACGGAATACCGTGGCTGGTGGCGTATCGTACCGGCGTGCTGACAAGGAGTAGCCCATGATCATCTGGAGCGACCCAGCGGTACAGTCTGCCGTGATCCAGTCGGTCGGCACGATGGTTGCGGCGGTCATCGCCGCGGTTATCGCCGCCATTGTCGGCAAGCAGTTCGCCGATCGGAAGCGCCTTCGGGAAAAGCTGTTGCTCGCCGAGGGCGACATCGCGTTTCTGTTGGCCGTGGAAGAGGAACACTGCAATCTTCACAAGCAGACGCAAAAGGAATCGAACAAGCGTCGCATGCGCCGGGCAGCGTTCGATAAAGGCCATGTCTGGTCCGGAAAGTTCACTCCGGGGCGGATCATGTTCAATGCAGTAACGGCGGGCGATTAGCCCGTAATCAATTCAACCCACCGGGTGTATGTCGGCCCGCAGGGGTCGGCATGCTCCGCGCAATTTTCAGGAGAAATACATGCTGACAAAAGAGCAACTGACGGATCTCGGCTACAACATCTGCCCGGATCCCGATCAGGAAGGCAAGTGGTACTGGCGGAACGATCATGACGTTCCGAAATCTCCTTCGATTCCGAGGCGGCGGCCATTCTGGACGCTAATCGGGACGCCGAGAGCTTCAGGCCTTTGTCTCGTTGCGACAACTGCGGCAAGGTTCACTCCGAGCAGACCCTGGTTGAGGCCAAGTATCTGTCCGAGCGAACTGATCCGAATGGACCGGTACCAACCGGCGAGTGCGTCGATTGCGGCGCGCTCTGCTACGAGCTTGCCGAGGATCCGGAATGGGAAACCGTGATGGACTTCTTCGGACTCGACCCGTCATTCATGTGGCGTCCCGAGCAAGTCATCTACTACACAGGGAAATTCAATGAACGACTCGGTGAACCTGAATCACTAAAGGTAGAGGCCGCCAAGGCGCTCGCCTTCGTGCGCAAGGTTGCTGCGCTGATGAAGTGGGGGGAACCTGACGAAGAGGGGGATCCGTTCGAGCCCGACGATGGGGTGGACGATTCCCACACCTGCCTGATGGACCTGATCGACGAGGCCCGCGCCATTGGCGTGAGCTGAAGGAGGGTAGGAAAATTAAGCAGATAGATATCCCGGCATTGCCGGGATGCAACACCAACCGGTGGAGCCACTTCTCCGGTTGGTGGAGTGGCTCCTTTATCAGAAGCGCCGTAAAACCCCGTCCAATCCGGACAGCCGCGCAGCGGCTTGC
>CAYSWG010000218.1:0-4755 GCA_964434465.1 uncultured Geobacteraceae bacterium | reverse complement strand
GTGATCCGCTGAATGGCAACCGCCCCCGTACCATTTATGAAGGGAATGGCGAAGTATCGGATGTCTGCATTAAGCGTAAGATTCGCAATCGATTGATGGAGGCTGGCAAACCGATCTTTGTACAGTCAGATGATAGCAAAATTGATAAGCATCCGAGTCTCAAGTCACGAGCGGATGAAGTACTATCAGGGATCAAGGCTCCGGAGGAAATTATCAAGAGAGCCTGTGAAACCTGGTTCGACGTACGAGCATTTGGACAACTCTTTGCCTTTAAAGCGGCTGGCGGCAAAAAGGCCAAGGGAGAAGAAGGTGGCGAGGACAAGGGTGTCTCCATCGGTATCCGCGGGCCGGTAAGCGTGCAATCAGCATTCAGCCTAGCGCCGGTCAGTCTGACTAGCACCCAGATTACCAAGAGCGTCAGCAGCGAAGGCGATGGTACTAAGCGCGGCTCCGATACCATGGGGATGAAGCATCGCGTAGATCGCGGTATCTACACCTTCTTTGGCAGCATGAACCCGCAACTGGCTGTCAAAACAGGTTTCAGCGACGATGATGCAGCTGCTATCAAAGCTGTTCTACCAAAGTTGTTTGAGAACGACGCATCATCCGCCCGTCCTGAAGGAAGCATGGAGGTTTTGAAAGTAATCTGGTGGGAACACAACTGCGCAAGCGGTCAGTGCTCGTCAGCTAAAGTGCATAGAAGTCTGAAGGTCACGGAAACTGAAGACCTGGATAGTCTCATCTCATTCGATGAAATCAATGGACCGACGCCCCAAATCATTGAGGGTGTATAGCTTTATCGCATAGGGATTATTGTCGCCCTGCGGGTGCGATCTACACTGTCAATGTTGATACCGATTAAACCAAGGGCGCAGCTAGCAGCGCCCCTTGGGCTACCTATGCATTTTTGGAAAACATCATGACATATAATCCCGACATTCACCGTCGCCGATCAGTCCGACTGAAAGAATACGATTATTCCTCGTGCGGGGCATATTTCATGACCATCTGCACTCAGGACCGAGAGAGTCTGTTCAGCGAAATCGTTGATGGTGGAATGCGGTTGAATGACGCCGGTCAGATGGTTGCAACGGTCTGGCATGAATTGCCAGGACGTTTCCCGCATGTGTCATTGGATGAACTCGTGGTCATGCCGAATCATCTCCACGGGATCATTCTATTGAACGACCGTAGGGGCGAACCTCGTGTTCGCCCGAATTGCCGGGGCAATAATAATCAGGGCGATCACAAGGATCGCCCCTACGGGACAGGTGCGGATTCTTTGGGGCGCATACTGCAGGCGTTTAAATCTATTACAACGGTTGAATACATTCGTGGCGTTGAACAATCGGGGTGGCTGCCGTTTGCCGGTCGATTGTGGCACCGCAATTATTACGACCGTATAATTCGTGACGATCATGAGTTGGCCGCCACACGGGATTACATTCATCACAACCCTCTGAAATGGGAACATGACAGAGAAAATCAGGCAAATCACCCGTAGGGGCGAACCTTGTGTTCGCCCTATCTACAAATCACCATGACAAAGCGGGCGAACACACTCCTGTGCGCTGTAACGCTTCGGCGCACAAGAGCAAGGTTCGCCTCTACGGAAATATGACATGAACGAAACCACCGAACCCATCATCCTGTCAGCCCTGGAACACTACTCCTACTGTCCGCGCCAGTGCGCCCTGATTCATGTGGAACAGGTCTGGGACGAAAACCTCTACACCATGCGCGGACATGACACCCACGAACGCGTTGATGAGGACTCGTCGCATTCCATGAACGGGATTCGTTATGAGCGTGGATTGCCAATCTGGTCGCGGCGGCTTAACCTTACCGGCAGGGCCGACCTGGTAGAGTTCCATGATGACTTGCCCTATCCCGTTGAATACAAATCTGGCCGAAAGCGCCGGGGTAATCCGGAAACCATCCAACTCTGCGCCCAGGCGATTTGCCTGGAGGAAATGTTCGGCCTCCCCGTTCCCAAGGGAGCGCTGTACTGGCATGGTTCGCGGGAACGTAAGGAAATCGTCTTTACTGAATCCATGCGGAAGCAAGTGGAATATGTCGCCGCCGCAGTTCATGCAATGGTCGCAAACCGGCTTACACCGCCACCAATAAATGACAAGCGCTGTGACAACTGTTCATTGCGGGAGTCGTGCTTGCCCCATGCAGTTGCAGTAAAGTCAAGAAGCAGGCAAGCCACGTGGGAGCTTTTTGTTATCGATGGAGGGAAATAGTGGAAACCAAACTTGTAGTCTTCAAAGACAAGAAAATCAGACGGACACTGCACAACAGCGAATGGTGGTTTTCTGTTGCCGATGTTGTTGAGGCCTTGACTGACTCTCTCAACGCTTCCGACTATATCAAGAAAATGCGCAAGCGGGACGCGGAGTTGTCTCAAGGGTGGGGACAAATTGTCACCCCCCTTTGGCTGGAAACCGAAGGGGGAAAACAAAAGATTAACTGCGCCAAAACCGAAGGACTCTTCCGCATCATCCAGTCCATCCCCTCCCCCAAGGCCGAACCCTTCAAGCGCTGGCTGGCCAAGGTGGGGTATGAGCGGGTTCAGGAAATCGAGGATCCCGAACTGGCAACAAAGCGCACCCGTGAGTTGTATCAGGCCAAGGGGTATTCCGATTCCTGGATAGAAAAACGGATGCGCGGCATCGCCATAAGGGCAGAGTTGACGGAGGAGTGGAATGACAGAGGCGTCAACGGTGAACCGGAGTACGCGATTCTGACCGCCGAGATATCCAAGGCCGCGTTCGGCATGACACCCGGCGAATACAAGAAATTCAAGGGACTCCAGCGGGAGAACCTGCGCGATCACATGACTGACCTGGAATTGATCTTTTCCATGCTGGGAGAGGCAGCCACGACGGAGATCGCCCGCAAGCAGGACGCGCAAGGCTTCCCCGAGAACAAGGTTGCAGCCCACAAGGGCGGTCGCATTGCCGGTGAAGCACGGGAGAAGTTGGAAGTTGAAACAGGAGAACGGGTCGTAACGCCGGAGAATTACCTGACCGAACCGGAGAGCAGGAAGCGGCTTAGAAATCCCCCCCGGTCCCCCATTGCCAAAGGGGGGAGGAAGAAATGAAGCAGTTGCTCAACACATTGTACGTCATGACACAGGGCGCCTATGTCTGCCTTGACCACGAAACGGTAAAGATCGAGGTGGAGGGTAAGGTTCAGATGCAGGTGCCGCTCCACCACATCGGTGCAGTGGTCACCATGGGCAATGTGATGATCAGCCCGTTCTTTCTGGGTAAATGTGCCGACGAAGGCCGGGCCGTGGTCATTCTCGACCGCAACGGCAGATTCAAGTGCCGGATGGTCGGCAAGACCAGCGGCAATGTCCTTCTGCGGCAGGCACAGTATGAGGCGGTGCGGGACACGGGCAAATCTGCCACCATTGCCCGGAACATGGTTGCCGGCAAGGTCAAAAACGCCCGCCAGGTTCTGCTGCGTGGTGCACGGGAAAGCGACGCCGCATATGGTGAGTGCCTGCGGCAGGCGGCTGAAACCCACGCTTCCGCCCTCTTCCGGCTCAAGGATGCGACGAACATCGATGTGGTCCGCGGCCTGGAAGGGGAATCGGCCAGTGCTTATTTCGGGGTGTTCGACCGCATGGTCAAGGAAGATCAGCGGAGCACCTTCGCCATGAACGGCCGCAACCGCCGACCACCTCTCGACCCCATGAACGGTCTCCTTTCCTTCCTCTATACCCTGTTGCTGAACGACTGTATCTCTGCTCTGGAAGGTGTCGGCCTGGATTCGCAGATGGGTTTTCTCCATGCGTTGCGGCCCGGACGACCATCCCTTGGCCTGGACCTGATGGAGGAATTCCGCGCCGTACTGGCCGACCGGCTCGCCCTGACCCTCATCAACCGCAAACAGCTTACCGACAAGGACTTTGACGTGCGCCCCGGTGGGGCTACCTATCTTAATGAAGATGGCAGAAAAACGCTGCTGGTCGCCTACCAGAAACGGAAGCAGGACGAGTTCACCCATCCTATACTTGATGAAAAGGTATCCTTCGGCCTGCTGCCCCACGTCCAGGCTCGCCTGCTGGCCCGGCACCTGCGCGGTGACTTGGAAGAGTATACGCCAGTGCTGTATTCTTAGGAGGCTCCATGTGGATTATTGTCGCCTATGATGTCAATACCGAAACTAAGGAAGGCCGGAGAAGACTGAGGCGTGTGGCCCAGGCCTGCAAAAATTACGGCCAGCGAGTCCAGAAGTCAGTCTTTGAATGCCAGGTCAACGATATGAGATTTGAGCAACTCCGTCGAAAACTGCTAAAGGAAATCGACAAGGACCAGGATAATCTTCGACTCTATCGGCTGACAGAACCACGGGAACAGCATGTGGAAACCTACGGCCAGAGTCGGACGATCTTTTTTGATGACCCACTGATTGTCTAGCGCGAACCTGGTGCGACAGCGAAAAACCGGGGGGATTCGCGAATGGGTAACTTTCCGATTATAAACACCGTTTTTTGGAGGAGAATGAGTTGTTTGCCTTGCTCAGGCGCAAGCACGTCCGGTTTGCGGAAACGGATGTCTAACATGTTGGAAACTGTCGCGAAAAAGTGGCGGCAGTAGCGCCCGTCAGCAATGACGGGCGAGGATTGAAACTGCGTATCGCACAACCGCTTCTGGCCTTCTATCGTAGCGCCCGTCAGCAATGACGGGCGAGGATTGAAACCTGAAGCATCGCTATTGTTGGAGCGTATTGCCGCGT
>CAYSWG010000217.1:0-4811 GCA_964434465.1 uncultured Geobacteraceae bacterium | reverse complement strand
TCATAGCCAATATGGAGTTCATGCAGTTCCATCCAACAACACTCTATCACCCCCAGGCCAAGTCATTTCTCATCTCCGAAGCGGTCAGGGGTGAAGGGGCGATTCTCCGTCGCAAGGATGGTACAGCGTTTATGAAAAAGTACCATAACCTCAAGGATCTCGCACCGCGCGATATCGTAGCCCGGGCAATCGACAACGAGATGAAAACCTATGGTGACGATTGCGTTTATCTGGACATCACCCATAAGGATCCCGATTTTGTTCGCACGCGGTTTCCCAATATCTACCGTACATGTCTGCAGTTCGGCCTCGACATGACCAAGGAACCCCTGCCGGTGGTTCCGGCCGCCCATTATCTTTGTGGTGGTGTTGTCTCCGATCTCAATGGCGAAACTGACGTCAGGAACCTGTATGCGATCGGTGAAGTTGCCTTTACCGGCTTGCATGGCGCCAACAGGTTGGCCAGTAACTCCTTGCTCGAAGCCGCCGTTTTTGCCGGAAGGGCCTATCGCCACAGTGTGGAGCGCCTTGCCGGGGGCGATTTCCCCTCCCCGACCATTCCTGACTGGGATTCCGGTACGGCCACCGACAGTGATGAAATGGTTGTTGTCTCCCAGAACTGGGATGAAGTACGGCGATTCATGTGGAATTATGTGGGGATTGTCCGATCAGACAAGCGCCTCAAACGAGCGCTTAACAGGATCAGGCTGATCCAGAAAGAAATCGCCGAATACTACTGGGACTTTATCATCACGTCTGATCTGATCGAACTGCGCAACATCGCCACCGTTGCCGAATTGATAATTCTCTGTGCCTTGCAGCGCAAGGAATCCCGGGGACTCCACTACAATATGGATCATCCCCAGCGTGACGATGAAAACTGGAAAAAAGACACCATGATCAGAAAATAATCGAGGGACTATGACCGGCACGATAACTGAGTTGCGGTGTGAAATTGACCGTCTGGACAGCGAGTTGCTGAAGATTTTCAATGAGCGGGCACAACTTGCCCTGAAGATTGGCGAACTCAAGAAAGCGGACTCCTTGCCCATCTTCGACCCGGAACGGGAAAAAAGGATTTTTCAGCGAATGAAAGCAGAGAATTCCGGACCACTGGACGACCAGGCAATAGTCCGTCTGTTTGAGCGAGTTATCGACGAGTCACGTCGTCTGGAAAGAATCATGACCGGCCACGACAAGTAATCAAGGTGGCGAGAGAGGTGATCCATGCTGATCATTATGAAAAAAAGCGCAGACGAAGAAGCGCTTGATCACATCAAGGAGTTTCTCATAAACAGGGATTTCGATATTCACCAGTCTACGGGCGCAAACAGAACCATAATCGGCATTATCGGAAACACCGAAAAACTGGATACAAGCGAAATTGAAGCAATGCCCGGCGTGTTGCAGGTCATCAGGATATTGAAAGAAGAATAGCAAGAATAGCACAAACCATTTATGTTCCCAGCTTACTGCACCATAACAGCCGCATAACCGACAACCTGCCGCAAATCTCCCGAAGCGTCACCACTGGTGGCGTAGCGTACCAGAGTGCTTTGTGTTGCGCCTAATTCCCGAGCTGCAAAGAGCATGACGGTAACGGGGATCACACCACACATGGTTATGGAATTTCGTCGTACGACAGAATAGAGGCCTTCCGGATCAAGCGCCAGGAGCTCGGTGAGTGCCATGGTATCTTTACGCCGCGCCGCAGCATCCGGTTCGTAATGGGTCATATCCGAACTGGCAACCATGAGGACTTCGGAGCCATAGGCCCTGATTGCAGCAGCGAGCGCTTTGCCCAGGGCCTTGCAGCCTTCATATTCCAGCAACGAGAGGCACAAGGGGACCAGGGTGGCAGTGGGACGGAGATACTGCAGAAAAGGAACCTGAACTTCCAGGGAGTGTTCGAAGCGGTGCGCTTCCTCGTCCCTGAGGACCAAAGCCGAGAAATCGCAGATAAGTGATGTGAGTTTTTCGTTTATGTGAATGCCGCCAAGGGGAGTTTCCCACTGTCCGGGCGGGTACAGTGCTGCCTTTGCGCCGCAGCCATGGTGGTTTGGTCCAAGAAGCAGTATGGTCTCGGGGATTTTGACTTTACCATACACTGCACCGGCCACGGCACCCGAATAGACGTAGCCGGCATGGGGGGCAACAATTCCCAGGACAGTTACCTTGCCCTGTTCACAGGGAATCATTTGTTCCAACTCGGCTCGTAAACGTTTTGGAACAGCCGGATAAAACTGTCCAGCAACAACGGGTTCTCGTATCATATCCCACTCCCTTGCGCACCCTGCCCCGCTGATTCTACCGGTCATGTTTCCATCATTCACCCGGGATCAGCCAGGGGCAATTCCTCCTGCTGTTCATGAACAGGATCCACGGCAAGTTCTTCAATTTCACGAAGTGTCGGCAGGGACTTCAGATCCTTGAGGCTGAATAATTCAAGGAAATCTTTTGTTGTACCGTAAATCAGGGGCCTTCCCGGAATATCTTTTTTGCCGAAAATCTTGATAAGCTTCTTTTCCAGCAGAGTTTTTATGACGCCGCCGGAGTCGACACCACGGAGATACTCAATTTCAGCACGGGTTATGGGCTGGCGATAGGCAATAATTGCGAGTGTTTCCATGGCCGACTGACTGAACCGCGCCGGTTTGGTCAGAATCAGACGGCGGACATAATCGGTATTCTCCTCGCAGGTCCTCAATTGGTACCCTTTTGCGACTTCCGCTACAAAGATCCCCCTGCCTGACGCTTCACACGACTCAATCAAGTGGGCAAGCGCCTCACGCACTGCTTCCCGTTCATACTCGTGAAGTATACTGCATAGTTTGTCCAATGAAACTGGATCTTCAGAAACAAACAGCAGACTCTCTATGATTGATGCAAGACGGTTTTCAGTCATGGAGACCCATCCACAGGTAGAGATCCGGGTACTGCAGAGGTTATGACAATCGGACTGAAGTGCTTGAATTGACGCACGCGGATCAACTTGAGTCTGCACAATTCAAGCACAGCCAGGAACGTTGCAACCAGATAATCCCTGTCGCTCGATCCGTCAAAAAGCTGTTCAAATTGGAGGCTGTCATGTTCCTGCAGGTGGGAAAGAATTTCGTTGATGCGCTCGGCAATACTGATTGTTTCGGCACCAACTTCATGAAAGCGTTCCCGTGGTGCGCGGGCTGCGATGATCCTGAATGCTTCTATGAGGGCAAAAAGCTCGACATCCACCGGTTCGTTTGCCCGGTCCTGCCGGTCAAGGTCTGGCGCGGCTACTGTTCTGGCATAGAAATCACGGCCCAGAATCTTTCGCTCCTGCAGTTGCTGGGCTGCATCCTTGTACTTACTGTATTCGAGTAATCGCCGTACAAGCTCTGCCCGCGGGTCATCCGACTCCTCGTCACGTTCTTCCTCGGCATGGACAGGCAGCAGCATGCTCGACTTGATCTGGATAAGCGTCGAGGCCATGACAAGAAAATCACCGGCAATCTCCAGATTCAGTTCTTTGAGGAGCTGAATATACTCAAGGTACTGCCTGGTAATCAAGGCAATGGGAATATCGCAGATATTCAACTCGTTTTTCTTGATCAGGAAGAGGAGCAGGTCAAGTGGCCCCTCGAATTTCTCAAGTTTGATACTATAAGCGCTTGATTCAGAAAATTGGTCTGACAAAGCGGTGCTGTGAGTATCGCCTGGCTGAGCCACTTCCCCTACCCTCTCTCCGGAAGACTGGCTAAAGTTTAAGCGCTGCCCGAACGTCGGCCATTGTCGCAGCTGCCTGATCCTCTGCCTTTATTCTCCCGGCATTGAGTATCTCGCTTATTAGACCGGTGTCCTCTACCAAACGTGCCCGACGCTCACGAAACGGTGCCAAGGTCTGTACCACATGATCCGCAAGAATGCGTTTGCAGTCGACGCAGCCAATCTCTGCCTTGCGACAGGAATATTCAATTTCGGCACGCTTCGCTTCAGGGACATACAGCGTGTGAAGCGTGTACGCAACACACCGGTCAGGTTCACCGGGATCGCTCTTCCGAGGTCGCTGCACGTCGGTTACCATGGACATGATTTTCTTCCTGGTTTCTTCATCGGTTTCCGAAAGGAAAATAGCATTGTTGTAGGATTTGCTCATTTTCCGGCCATCGGTTCCGAGCACCTTGGGCGTTTCCGTCAATAATGCTTCCGGTTCGGGAAAAACCGGCCCATAAAGATAATTGAAGCGACGGGCAATTTCACGGGTGATTTCCAGATGGGGCAACTGATCATGGCCTACGGGCACTTTGGCGGCCTTGTAAACAATTATATCGGAAGCCATGAGCACCGGATAGCCAAGAAAACCGAATGTTGACAAGTCCTTTGCCTGGAGATTATCCAGCATTTCCTTGTAGGTCGGGTTACGCTCCAGCCAGGAAATCGGTGTGATCATAGATAAAATAAGATTGAGTTCAGCATGCTGCGGAACCTGACTCTGGACGAAGATCACACTCTCATTGGGATTAATGCCGAATGCCAGCCAGTCAAGGACCATGTCGATAATATTGTTTTTGATTGCTTCAGTATTTTCATACTCCGTGGTAAGCGAGTGCCAGTCGGCAGCAAAAAAATAACAGTCGAACTGCTTTTGCAATTCTTTCCAGTTGGCGAGAACGCCGTGAAAGTGGCCAAGGTGCAGTCTGCCCGTTGGCCGCATACCGCTGACAATACGTTTATGTTCCATACACTGCAACTCCCTTGCTGGTAACAGTCCCCTACTTCATCAGTAGTGTCCCAACGTTGATTCGCTAACGAGCCGTAATTGTCCGATAATATTG
>CAYSWG010000216.1:0-4833 GCA_964434465.1 uncultured Geobacteraceae bacterium | reverse complement strand
CACACCCTGCTCCCGGCATGGTATCGTTCATCCATCCGTGGCAGCCGCACAACCGGATTATAACTCGGGCTCTCTTATAACGAACCTGCCAGGCTTCAGGCAATGAATAGTTGTGCAAAATCCCTGGCAAGCGCCCCCGGCCACGAAATGACGAGCTCAGGAATTTGCACAGAGAAAACGACCCACAGGCGATAACAATCCGCCCCTGAGTCATTGGTGCTTCCCTGTATCACCTTGTACGTACTACTCTTTCCGTAACCGGAGCGCCGTCAGCACGGGGGACTCGAGACCGCGCACCAACCACTCAACCCAGCCGCCAGGAGAACGAACCATGAACGAAAGAATAACCGCCATCGAGATTCATCTCATGCACCATGAAAACACTCTGCAGCAATTGAGCGACGTCATCGCCCGTCAGCAGCAGGAGATCGGCCAGCTGCAGAACGATCTGCAACGGCTGACCGATCACCTGCAGAAAGGTGCGCCGGCCATGGTCTGCTCCGAAGATGAGGAAGAGCCGCCCCCCCACTATTGAACTTCCACCTGACTACGCCGCAGTCACCCGTAACTCCCGCCAGCCCGCTGCCTAGCCTTTGCCGTTGATTCGCTGGCGTATTTCTGCCCAGAGGGCTTCGTAGGCGAGTGCGCCGCGACTGTGGCCGGCAAATTCCGGCAGGGCGGCACGGTGAATGCCCATTTTTTCCACGTCGCTGCTGTAGGGAATTTCGCTGGTCAGCATGGCCGGCATGCCGGCCGCCAGGGTGGCGATGATTTCCCGATGGAGTCTCTTGCGTCGGTCAACCATGGAGAAGAAGGGGAGCAGGGTCATGCGCTGCATTTCGTGCTTGCGGCCGAACGCCATGAGCTGCTCCAGGGTACGCACCGACAGGGTTGTGGGAATTATCGGTACCAGAAGGAAATCGGCCGTCTCGAAAACCGCCTCAGACACCAGGGAGATACTGGGCGGACAGTCAAGGATGATGAAATCGTATTCGGAGGCAAGGGGCTTGAGCACCTTTGCCAGAGCCCGGGTGGGTTTGCGTTTGTCACCCAGATGCATATCCATGTGTCGATAGGAAAAGTCCGCCGGCAGCAGATCCAGATTGGGATAATCCGTACCCTTGATCAGGTCGGCCGTCTCATGCTCCTTGTTGACCAGTCCCCTTGCGCCCCCTTTGATCTTGGCCTTAACCCGGTAATAGAAGGTCGCCGCCCCCTGGGGGTCCAGATCCCAGAGCAGGGTCCGGGCTCCATCCCGGGCGGCGAGAAATGCCAGGTTGACGGCGGCGGCGGTCTTGCCGACACCACCCTTGATGTTATAGGTTGCAAGGACTATCATGGCGTTGCTACTCCTTCCGGCCCGTCGGCCCAAAGAGATGGCAGAACAGGGTTTGGTGTTCGTCTGAACAGAACGCTTCGAAACGGCGCTGGAACTCTTCCCGGGACTGGTGCTGTCGCAGCAGCAGACGTTCAGCCAGCATGCCCATGGCCAGCAGGGTGGCCGGCGGGGCCAGACGCCCCTCGGCCATGCTCACACCACTGGCACCAAGGCCGGAAGCCTGCACCTGGAGATCCTGAATATCGCCCAGGTTCTCCTGGAGCGCCTTGAGCGCCTTGATGAGAACGGCAACCGTCCCCGGAGGATGGAAGCCCTGGCAGAATTCCAGCAGATAGCGCATTTTCTTGCACGTCTTCCGCAGCTCGTGCAGGGCCTCGGCCGGGCTTTCCGAATCGATCGCCCGCCCCTCCGCCAGGCAGCGGTGAAAAAGCTTCCAGACACGCCGATCTGCCGCCTCCCTGATGGAAACGGCGACAGTGGCACGGGATCCCCCATCGTCCCGATCCCCCTCCAGAAACGTCTGCCACCGGGAACAGAACCGGGCGAACCGGGAACTGCCCAGCTCGCGAAGCAATGCGGCCCGTTCCCGGTTCCGCTCCCGACCGAGGAACGAGCAGAACGGCTCCAGATCCTTCCGAGGCACATGGGGCAGCATACGGCAATAGTCATCGAAACGGAGCAGATACACGTCCAGGTCCCGGGTCGGACCGGTCACGGCGCCCAGTCGGGCAAACTCCCGGCGGAACTGGTCCAACTCCCCGACGGGATACCATTCCTTGAACTGGCCCAGCAGGGAGCGGGTCCGACGGACCGCGACCCGGAAATCATGGAGGAACTCGCTGTCCAGATCCCCGCGGATACCGTCCAACGTGGCGTGCATGATACCCAGCAGGTTAAGCAGCACCTGAGCCAGGGCCCGGCGTACGGGCTCCGCCGGCTGCAGGCACAGCAGCGGTTTCAGAATACTTTCAACCGGCTGGTACCCGAGTGCCGTCAATTCCCCCCGGAAGTAGTCCGGGGAAAGCGGTGCAAGCGCTCCATCGCCGTCCAGGCATTCCGTCACCTGGCGAAGGGCTGCAGCATAGCCCCGAATCGGCTCGACCAGCAGCAATGGCGGCAGGGGATGGCATCCTCCCTGTGAATCCGTACCCTGCCGCCCGGTCAGCAGCCGCAGGCGAACCAACGTTTTGCCGTCATCGTTCACCAGCGCCAGGCAGCGTTGCCGGCTCTCCACGGTGACCACCGGCAGCAGGGCGCGGATACCGGCCACGGGAAGCAGGAGGCGGTGCAGTTCGCCGGCAGGAAGATCCGCCACGAAAGCCGGGAGCGATGCAGCATTCAGACTGGCCAGGAGATCACCGTTCACGGCCCGGAGCAGGAGTGAAGACCGGCCATGTCCGGTGCTGAAGAACAGGGTGAACCCTTTGGCGAGGAGCCGCCGGTCATAGGTGTCCAGACAGCTGTCACTGATGACCTGTGCGGTATCGTGCCGCCACTGGCCCTTGTGCACAGGCTGTGGCAGCCAGTGGCCGGCAACGCCGTGCTCATGGAAGGTATACCAGGTATTCGCCATGGGGCCTGTCCCTGCGGTCCAGCGCAACGTGCCGTTGCGGTTAGTGTCCATCAAACGAAGCAACGATTACAGATTGCAGAGCATGGTGAACCATAGCATGTATCTCCCGTAAGTGCGATAGCAACCTGAGATGGTCTCGAGAGGAGGTCAGGTTGAAACTCGCGGCGGCCGCCGAGCGCAACCGCTGTCGTCGGAACATCGCGCAGGCCTTGCAGCTGCGTCCTTCGCCGGTTTTCCCGTCAACACACGAAACGTACATCCTGGCCCCTTTGCCAGCTTTCTCCGATAACTGCGAGGTCCTGCCCCAAAAGATGACAGCAAGCAACCTTCAGCGACCTACATCGCCTTTCCAAGCCGGTAGCGCCGCCCCATATCTCCCTGGAACGAGCGCACACCCTCCAGCGCCGCCTTCAAACGTTCCTGTTCCATGCGGTTCAACTCAGTGAGCCTGATACGATTATCCGGCTGACTCCCGGTGCTCATGGCGTCAACCTGGGTACGGAGGCGGAAATGAACCAGTGCGTGGAAGCTGGCGGTCAGATCGTCTGCCTCCTTTTGAGAGAGCACCCCCTGCTCCGACAGCCGCTCGATCCGTTGAGCAGTACCGGTCTCCTGCACACCATGAGCCAGCGCGAGGATTTTTGCACCCTCGGTGATCGCAAAGATGCCGGCCCTTTTGAGATCAACCTGCCCGGCATGCTTACCTTTTTCGGTCTTGATTTTCCCGAACCACCCCAATGGCACGGTAAAGCGAAGCAGGTTGGCGACCATGTGACCGAGATAAATGTCATTGCCCTGAAGTCGGCCAATGACGTGCTTCTTTAATTCCAGCTCCAGGGACGGGTCGCCGCTCAACGTACGCAGATCGGAGAACAGGCTGAGATTGATGATGTTTTCAGGAGTCGGTGTGCTGAACCACTGGTCAAGCACCGTACGCCACTGGCCGAGGCCGCGCCGCCACGGTTCGTTTTTAGCCATGATGCCGCCGGGACAGGATGGGACGCCGATGGTAATCAGACTATCGATCAGGATGGTGCTGAATTCTTCCAGCTGATGAACTTCCACCGCTGCAAGATCGTCGGCATACACCAGCGCATTGTCCTGATCGGTCGTCAGGGTCTGTTCACCGCGGCCTTCGCTCCCCAGGACGAGAAAGGAACACCGCTCTGTCAATCCGGCAAAGCGCCCGGCGCACAACAGATCGATAAGGCGAATCACCACCCGGTCGTTCAGGTGGGCAATCAGTCGCACAAGATCCCGAATGTGCACGCCGGTGCCAATCAGATGTGCCACCAGATCCTGTACCTTCTGATGGAGCCCTTTAAGAGCCTCAACAGTTGGCGCTTCCTCAATCTCCCGCACCAGCTGCTGGGGAGAGCGGCTCTGCACCCGGAGGATATCCGAATCGGTGATGATCCCGGTCAGCCGTCCCTCCGGACCGGTCACCACCAGCCGATGGATCCGGTGGTGGGAGAGTCGGTGGAGCGCCTCAAACAGATACTCATCTTCAGCTATGGTGATTACCGGGCTGCTCATGACAGCAGCCACATCCAGAGCCCCGGGGTCGAGCCCCCGGGCCACCACTTTGTTGCGCAGGTCCCGGTCGGTGAGAATCCCGACCGGCAGTTGCCCCGCTTTACAGACGACCAGGCTGGAAATGTTGCGGCGCTGCATGATCGCTGCGGCATCTTTCAGCAGGTCGGAGGGCGTGCAGGTAATAACCTCGCGCCGGCAATACTTGCCGACTGTCAGGAACAGTGCATTCAGATCAGGCATGCCTTACTTCTCCTTGTTTTCAGGTGTCCGCAGAGTTGACTGGTTTTCACAGTCTTCCCAGGACGGTAAAGGAACCGATAAGCCTTTCGGATGTATAGCCTGACGTTCCGCCCGCCACCATCACTTCCCGGCCATAGGCCGCGGC
>CAYSWG010000215.1:0-4847 GCA_964434465.1 uncultured Geobacteraceae bacterium | reverse complement strand
GCAGATCAACGTTCAGATATTTGGTCGCTTGGCGTTGTGTTATATGAATTATTAACGGCTGATCTTCCATTTAAATCTGAACATGAAGCGGGACTTTTGTATTTAATCGTTAATGAAGATCCGCCGATTCCGAGTTTAATGGATAGAAAAATTCCGCAGCCGATTGATATTTTTATCCAAAAGATATTGGCAAAAGAGAGAACTCGCCGGTTTCAAAATATTATCGAGGTGATTCAAACTGTAAAGGATACAGTAAAATCAATTGAAAATATTTCTACGCAGTCTCATACGAAGGCAATAGCTGTGCTGCCGTTCGGAAATATCAGTCCGGATAAAGAAAGCGATTATTTCAGCGATGGACTTACAGAAGAATTGATTATCAACTTATCCAGATTGAAAGATATACGGGTTGTACCGCGCACAACTTCAATGGCGTACAAAGGCACAACAAAAGAAGTAAAAACAATTGGACGAGAACTTGGCACGAGATACATTTTAGCGGGAAGCGTCAGAAAATTTCAGGACAATCTTCGCATTGCCGTAGAATTGGTTGATGTTGAAGCAGACGCTCAGTTGTGGGCAGAAACGTACAAAGGGAAATTGGAAGATGTGTTCGATATTCAGGAGCAAGTTTCCAAACAGATTGTTGATGCGTTGATGGTGAAACTAACTCCGACAGAGAAGATCGTTTTGACGAAACGTTCAACGGAAAATGCAGAAGCGTTTGATTACAACCTTCGCGCGCGCGATGCTTTGTATAAAATGACGAAAAACAATATGAACTCTGCGCTTCAGTTATTTCAACGCGCCATTGAACTTGATGGGAGATACGCCACAGCGTACGCCGGAATGGGCGAGGCGTACGCATGGCTTTACATTCAGGCAGAACGAAAGGAATTGTATTTAGATAAAGCATTAGAAGCGAGTTTAAAAGCGTTAATGTATGACTCAACGCTTTCGGAAGCATATACTTCTCTCAGTCTGGCGCATTTTGGAAAAAAATCATACAACGAGGCGCTTGTTGCGGGTAAGAAAGCGATTGAACTTGATCCAAATAATCATATTGCGTATTGGGTGCTGGGAAGAATTTATCACAGCACCGATCGGGATGAAGACGCAATAGAATGTTTGAAGAAAGCAATAGCATTAAATCCTGATTTCTATTCGGCATATGGCGATATATTAGTGGCGTATGAACGTCTTGGGAAGTTGGTTGAATGGAATGAAATAAAGCATCAGAGTGTACTTATGTATCCGCGCTATTTGGCAAAACATCCTGAAGATGCAAGAGCTCACATGTTTTATGCCATATCGCTTGTTATGGTTGAACGGATAGAAGAAGGGAAAGTAGAAGCTGCAAAAGCCCTTGAACTCAGTCCTTCCGACCCGCTGATGTATTACAATGCCGCTTGTTTCTATTCACGTCTTAACGAAAAGCGACATGCTGTTAAATTGATAAAAGATGCTGTGTTCGCTGGATATGAGAATTACGAATGGATCAAACGGGATTCAGATTTTGATAACATCCGCAACGAACCTGAATTTGTTGAATTATTGAAGGATAAATAGTCATAGGATATTATGGTCGGACGAACAATATCGCAATATGCGCCAAAGGTGCATCCGCCTCTGGCGGATAAAATTTTAGAGAAACTCGGTGAAGTTCGAAAATTCCCAACAAGTGTTTCTCAGCGAGTTACAGGAATTTTCAGAATCCCGCTGCTTTCTAGCGGGAGCGGGAGAGGTCAACAATGATTGGCACAACGATTTCACACTATAAAATTCTTGAGAAGATTGGCGAAGCCCGCCTGACCGAACTTGAAAACAGTGAAGGAGAGAAAAGATGGTAGGTGTTAAAATATTGCAATATCAAATTATAGAACAGATCGGGCAGGGCGGAATGTTCCAAATTTCTCCACGAACGCTTCTTGTGAGTGGAAAGAAATTTGAGAATCCGCCGAAACGAAGTGTAGGCGGAGGTGTTGCATGATTGGAAGTAATATTACTCACTACGCAATACTCGAGAAACTCGGCGAGGGCGGCATGGGCGTTGTTTACAAAGCCCACGACACAAAACTCGATCGTTTTGTCGCGCTCAAATTTCTTCCAACGCATCTTGCTGCGTCAGAATCTGATAAAGCCCGATTTGTACAAGAAGCACAAGCAGCGGCATCGTTGAATCATCCGAACATCTGCACAATCTACGGGATTGATGAACACGAAGGACAACTATTCTTTGCGATGGAATTTGTGGATGGGCAAACACTTCGGGAAAAAAAAGAATCGATCAGTTTTAAACAGGCAATCGACATCGGAATTCAAATTGCCGATGGGCTTGCCGCAGCGCATGAAAAAGGAATTGTTCATCGAGATATTAAGCCGGACAATATCATGCTTCGCAAAGATGGCATTGCACAAATTATGGATTTTGGTCTGGCGAAACTGAGAAATGCAACGAGCAATATTAATCGTTTGACCAAAGCGGGAAGTACGGTCGGTACAGCGGGCTACATGTCGCCAGAACAAGTGCAAGGAGAGGAGACAGACCATCGCTCTGATATTTTTTCTTACGGCGTGTTGCTGTACGAACTTATCGCTGGACAACTTCCTTTTCGAGGCGTACACGAGACCGCTCTTGCGTATGAAATTGTAAACGTTGATGCGCCGCCAATGTCATCAATTAAACCAGAGATTGATCCGAATCTTGATGCAATAGTATTGGAATGTTTGGAGAAAGATGCTCGTGAGCGAACGCAATCTATTGCACAAATATCCGTTGATCTCAAACGGTATCGCAGAGAATCGAGCCGTCAACGAGCAAGCAGAGTAACTGCGGCGCGTCCTGCATTTTCTCAGCAACCTTTCGAGGGGTCCCGGGCTATAACAGAGAAACCTTCGAAAGGTTTTTCACAGATGAATCGCCTGCCGTGGATTATTACCGCACTCTGTTTTATTGTCGCTCTTGTGTTTGGCATATTGTATGTTCAAACCTCATCGAGCGAAGGAAATGCAATTCGTGCTTCCATCATTCCTCCGCAGAACAAGAAGTTCAGTTTTTATGGAAATACTTCTGGTCCTCCCGTAGTCTCGCCAGATGGGAAAAAGATTGTCTTTGCGGCAAAAGATTCTGCTGATAAACGGATGCTCTATATCCGTTCATTGGATGAGAGTGAAGCGCAACAGCTTGCAGGGACAGAAGGGGCTGTTTTCCCATTCTGGTCTCCCGACAATCAATTTATTGGTTTTACTGCGGAAGGAAAATTGAAAAAAATAGATGCCTCAGGCGGACCTCCTGTAACAATTTGCAATTCTAACGATTCCCGCGGTGGCTCATGGAACAAAGAAGGAATGATAGTATTCACGCCCGGACCTAACAATTCTATCTTTGCGGTTTCTGCATCCGGCGGTACGCCGGCGAAAATCACAACGCGCGACTCAGTTCGGAAAGAAGGAACACACCGCTGGCCCTTCTTTTTGCCTGATGGAAAACATTTTCTCTTTTTTGCACGCACCACCACAACCGGAGCGCAAGGCGAAGGAGATGCAATCCGAGTTGCGTCGCTTGACGGTAAAACAAATAAAGTTGTTTTGAATGTATCGTCGAATGCTGTTTACGCTTCAGGTAATCTTTTGTATGTAAGAGGGAACAGTCTCGTAGCGCAGAAATTCAATATGAGTACACTCGAACTTGAAGGAGAAGCAACAGCGATTGCACAAAGTATTGCATACGATCCGTCTATTTCGAGAGGATTGTTCTCCGCTTCGGAAGAAAAAATATTAATTTATCAAACAGGAAATGTTCAGGTCGGTTCAAAACTTACGCTTGTGGACCGCGCCGGAAAATCATTAGGAATGATTGGAGATATAGGCGAATACTTGCCGTATCGAATTTCTCCGGACAATAAACGAATCGCCGTAGGTGTCTTTGACCAAAAATTTCGTAACAACGATGTTTGGATTTTTGAGATAAGCCGCGGATTGAAGACGCGCTTTACATTTGATCCTGCTGCGGAGAACAATCCTATCTGGTCGCCCGATGGAAATCGGGTTGTGTTTCTCTCTAACAGAAAAGGGAAAGCCGACCTCTATATCAAATCTGCGAGCGGCGCGGCGAGCGAAGAAATTCTCTACGAATCCGACGAAAACAAACAGCCAACCGACTGGTCGCCCGATGGTAAGTATATTGTTTATAATGCTGCCGGTACAATTGGCGATATATGGATTCTACCGCTTGAGGGAGAGGGGCGAGCTTCGGGTAAAAGTCCATTTCCTTTTTTGGCAACGGAGTTTAGTGAGGGGCAAGCTGTATTTTCTCCCGACGGACGTTGGATTGCCTACACGAGTAATGAATCTGGACAACCCGAAGTTTATCTACGTCCGTTTCCGGGACCTGGCGGAAAATTTCAGGTTTCTACAGAAGGTGGAAGAAATCCTGCGTGGCGGCGGGATGGTAAAGAGATTTATTATATAAGTTTGAATGATTCAAAGATGATGAGCGCAGGAATTTCAGTGAAAGGTTCTTCTGCAGAAGTAAGCAATATTCATCCATTGTTTGTAATGAATGGAACAGACTTTTATGATGTCATGTCGGGGGGAAAATTTATCCTGAATATGCCGGTAGAAACTCAGCTTGCATCGCCGCTCACGCTTGTTGTGAATTGGGAAAACGAGTTGAAGAAAAAATAATTTCTCGAAAAAGTTTTCTGGGCTGTGAGAAAGTGAAAAAATATTATGATAGGACAAATCCCAAAGGGATCACATTGTGACAATATCGCATTATAAAATAGTGGAGAAACTCGGCGAAGCCCGCCTGACCGAACTTGAAAACAGTGAAGGAGAGAAAAGAT
>CAYSWG010000214.1:0-4857 GCA_964434465.1 uncultured Geobacteraceae bacterium | reverse complement strand
GCTGGACAGCGCCGGCCGCATTGTCGTTTCGGAGAATTTTGCGACCAGCGCAACGGGAATATTCGCCCTTGGAGACCTGACCACCGGCCCCATGCTCGCCCACAAGGCCATGGAGGAAGGGGTGGTCTTTGCCGAGCGACTGGCCGGCCAGTCATCCCTGGTGGAATATGAATTCATCCCCTCGGTAATTTACACCTTGCCGGAGGTGGCCGCCGTGGGCAAGACCGAAGAACAGCTCCAGGAGGAAAACATTCCCTATACCGTCGGCCGGTTCCCCTTCGCCGCAAACGGCCGGGCCCGCTGCCTGGATGATACGGACGGATTCGTCAAACTGCTCGTCCACCGGGACAACGGCCGGGTGCTCGGCGCCCACGTCATTGGACCGCGGGCCGCCGAACTGATCGGCGAAGCGGTGACGGTCATGAGCTACGGCGGCAGCGCCGAAGACATTGCCATGACCTTCCACGCCCACCCGAGTCTCGGGGAAACCATGAAGGAAGCAGCGCTCGATTCGCTCAACCGGGCGATCCATACCTGAACTACCCATTTCTTACCAATGCAGCTGAGGAGGAGACCATGCTTACTGACCAGTGCAGAGTACCCGCAGAACGGCTTCGATGGGAATGTGACCAGCAGCAGCTTGATTTCCAGACTACCGCAGACCTCCCCGAACTGGTTGATACCATCGGCCAGGAGCGGGCGCTCCGCTCCATTAATTTCAGTCTCGGTATGATGGAAAGCGGTTTTAACCTCTACATCTCCGGCGAAGCAGGCACTGGCCGCACCTCATCGATCATGGCCCTCCTGAAAAAGCGGGCCAAGGACGAACCGGCCCCCCACGACTGGTGCTACGTGCACAATTTCAAGAGCCCCGACAACGCAGTGGCCCTGCCCCTTAAAGCGGGAATGGGCAGCGAACTGGAGCAGGACATGCAGGAACTGCTCAACGCAGTCCGCTCCCACATTCCCAAGGCCCTGGAAAGCAAGGATTACGAAAACCAGAAGGCCGCCATCATGGAGACGCACCAGGAGAAGAACAATGAACTGTTCACCGCCCTGGAGCATGAAGCCCAGGAACGGGGGTTCTCCTTGCAGCGGACCGTTTCCGGCCTGGTCATGGTGCCCCAGAAGGAGGGAAGAAACTTCACCCAGGAAGAATACGAAGCCCTGCCTGCCGAGGAGCAGGCAGCAATCGACAAAGTCGGCAATGATCTCAAGGAAAAACTGGCCGATGTCATCAGCCAGATCCGGGAAAACGAAAAGAGCGTCAAGGACGCCCTGGCCCAACTGGACCGGCATCTGGGCCTTTCGGCGGTAGGACACTATATCGAGCCACTCAAGGAAAAGTACCGGGAGTTCACCCGGGTCATCAGCTACCTGAATGATGTGCAGGAAGACATTCTGCTCAACCTGGAGGATTTCAAGGGCGCCCCCCAGGCGCCGGCACTGCCCGGCTTGAAACTGCCGACCCAGACACCCTCCTTCGAACGGTACGCGGTCAACCTCTTCGTCAACAATTGCGAGCAGTGCGGCGCCCCGGTCGTTTTCGAGGCAAACCCAACCTATAACAATCTGTTCGGCCGCATCGACCATGTCATGCAGATGGGCGGCGTCGCCACCACCAACTTTACCCTGATCAAGCCGGGCGCCCTGCACCGGGCAAACGGCGGTTACCTGGTGGTCAATGCCCGTGATGTGCTGACGAGCCCCTTTTCCTGGGATGCTTTGAAACGCTGCATCCGCAACTGCGAAATCAAAATAGAGGACATCCTGGAGCAGTACCGGATCATCACCGTCGTCTCCCTCAAACCGGAACCGATCCCCATGCAGGTGAAGATCATCATGATCGGCTCACCCTGGATCTACTACCTCCTCTACTACATGGAGCCCGACTACCGCAAATTCTTCAAAGTCAAGGCCGACTTTGACAGTCGGGTAACCAGAACCCCGCAAGTTATCAGGGATTACGCTTTGTTTGTTTCGACCCATTGCCAGCGGGAGCGGCTGCTCCCCTTTGATCGGGGCGCCGTGGCGGGCATCATCCAGTATGCTGCCCGTATGGTCGAAGACCAGGACAAGCTCTCCACCCAGTTCATGGAGATCGCCGACCTGATCCGGGAAGCCGACTACTGGGCACGGCAGGGCAACAGCAGCACGGTTACCGTCGCCTTTGTCAAACAGGCGATCGAGGAAAAGATTTATCGGAACAACCGCGTCGAAGAGCACCTGCAGGAGCTGTTCCGGGAGGGCACCCTCCTGGTTGACGTCAGTGGCGGCGAGATTGGCCAGGTAAACGGTCTGTCGGTCATGACCATGGGCGACTATACCTTCGGCCGGCCGTCGCGGGTAACGGCCCGGATCTACATGGGCCGAGGCGGCATGGTCAATATCGAGCGGGAGGTGAAGCTGTCCGGACCGATTCATGACAAAGGCGTGCTGATCCTTACCGGCTATCTGGGCGGCAAATTCGCCCACGACAAGCCCCTCTCCTTTTCCGCATCCATCTGCTTCGAACAGTCCTATGAAGGGGTTGAGGGTGATAGCGCCTCGTCAACGGAACTGTACGCCCTCCTGTCCACCCTGTCCGGCGTACCCATCAAACAGGGCATTGCCGTCACCGGCAGCGTCAACCAACTGGGGATGGTACAACCCATCGGCGGCGTCAATTACAAGATCGAGGGATTCTTTGCCGTCTGCAAGGCCAAGGGGCTGACCGGCGAGCAGGGGGTGATGATTCCCCACAGCAACCTGCGCAACCTGATGCTCAACGATGAGGTGGTGGCGGCAGTCAGGGAAGGCCGTTTCCACATCTGGAGCGTGGAGACCATCGACCAGGGCATCGAGATCCTCACCGGCGTCCCCGCCGGGGAGCGTCAGGACGACGGCTCATACCCGGAGGGCTCCGTAAACGCCCTGGTGGGCCAGCGGCTGCGGGATATGCTGGAAAACATGAAGAAGTTTTCCGGCCCCAGTGACAAGGAAGATAAGAAATAACCGTGGCACGTGACCGGACCTGCACTGTTTTCTTCAACCCTCTTTCCGGAGGCTATTCCCGGAAGCGGCTTGACGCTGCGCTGGATTTCCTGCGTCGGCAGGGTATTGAGCCTGAAGGGCGTGAAGTCACCGATCCGGTTTCGGCAGCCCGTGCCGCCCGGGAAACATGCCGAACGGAAAAGCAGCCGCTGCTGATCGTTGCCGGTGGCGACGGCACCATCAACAGCGTGGTCAATGGCCTGGAACCGGGAGCGGCAACCCTGGCCGTGCTCCCCTTCGGTACGGCCAACGTACTGGCACGGGAACTGGGCATCACCTCTCCGGAGCAGGCCCTGGACAAGATCGTCGCCGGCGTCACCCGCCCGGCGGCGGTCGGCTGCTTCACGGCAGGAACAAGCCATCGCTACTTCCTGCTCATGGCCGGCATCGGTTTCGACGGTCATGTGGTCAAGGGCGTGCGGCCGGTGGAAAAGGCCCATCTGGGCAAGGGCGCCTTTCTCCTGTCGGCACTGCGCCATCTCCGGCACTGGGAGCGGGGCACGCTCACCGTTGTCAGCGGCAACCTGAGCCTGTCGTGCCACAGTGTCATCGTCTGCAAGGGTGCCCGCTACGGCGGCGATTTCATCCTGGCGCCCCATATCACGCTGTTTGCTCCGGAATTCAGGGTGCTCTGCATCGGCTGCAGTTCCAGAACCGGTTACCTGCGCCTCCTTGGCCGGCTGCTCCGGACCGGGAGTGTGGACGGTCCAGGCGTGACGGCCTTTTCCGCCGGAAGCCTGGAAATCATCGGCAGCAAACCCCTCCAGGCCGATGGCGATTACTACCTGGACACGCCGGCAACTGTCCGGGTTGTACCTGACTTCATGAAGCTTATCGTCTGAAGGGAGCGCACATGCCGGTTGTCGGCATCGGACAATGTTCATGGGATTATCTGGCGGTAGTTGAGCAGTTCCCGACAGTGGACAGTAAGGCGGAGGTGCATGGATGGCAGGAACAGGGCGGCGGTCCCGTGGCAACGGCGCTGGTCACCCTGGCCCGCCTGGGCATGACTGGACTCTTTTGCGGTGTGGTTGGCGACGACCCCTGCGGCGAAAAAATCAGGACATCCCTTGCTGAGGAAGGAATAGGCACTGCCGGCCTGCTGGTCAGGGCCGGTGCCGCCTCCCAGACCGCCTTCATCGCCATCGAGGGACACAGCGCCAGACGGACCATTTTCTGGCAACGGCCGACAGGGGCGCCGCTTCTGCCGGAAGAACTGCCCGCCGGTTGCCTCGACGACTGCACGTTTCTGCACCTGGACGGCTTGATGCCGGAGATCTCCCTCGCGGCAGCGGTACAGGCCCGCAGCAGGGGTATTCCCGTCATGGTGGATGCAGGCCGGCTGCGACCCGGCATGGTAGAACTGGCAGCCCGCTGCGACTATCTGGTCGCCGCGGAACAGTTTGCCCGGGACCTGGGCTGGACGGGTGATCCCCGGGAGTTCCGCACGGTCGCGGCACAGCTTGGCGCTCCGGTGGTTACCATAACCCTGGGCGACCAGGGCAGCGTCACCTATTGTCGCGGCGGCCACTTCACCATCCCGGCCTTTCCGGTCAAAGCGGTGGACACGACCGGCGCCGGGGATGTTTTCCATGGCGCCTGCATTTTCGCCCTGCTCCGGGGCTTGGGTCTGGCGGACGCCATTCGCTTTGCCAGCGCCTGTGCTGCGCTGAAATGCACACGCATCGGCGGCCGTTCGGGTATACCCACCTTGAAAGAAACCCGAGCTTTTCTGGCCGAACAGGGCCTCAACCTGGCCGGTTTATCAGCTGACTCACACTGACCGGAAACATTTTTCCTGCTGGACAAATGGCAGAATTCCGC
>CAYSWG010000213.1:0-4857 GCA_964434465.1 uncultured Geobacteraceae bacterium | reverse complement strand
GCACTTTGAGCCGTTCAGCACTAGTCCCCGTGTTCTGTGCCAGAATTACTGCTGAGTGCCGAGAGCATTTCTTTGAAAGGGCAGATGACCATGTTGTCACTCAATGAACCTTTGGCGCTTAGCGCCCCCCTGGCCCGCAGATGGGCGCTGAGTCATTGTCACCCTGGCCAGGAAGGCTGCGGCTGGTACCATGGCGCCTGGCAGACGTTCCGTCTGCTGGGGCTCTTTACCACCATCTCCAGCGATGACGATTTTTTCAGCAGGGTCCTGCCGCCGCTCTGCCGGACTGGGGAGAGGAGCATCCTTGTTTCGGGAGCGGCAGATTATGCCTTGCTGGCGAGGATAGTCGCTGCGGCGGCGGGCCGGGGGAGCACGTTTCCCCGGGTTACGGTGGTTGACCGCTGTGCAACGCCGCTTCTGCTCAATCAGTGGTATGCCCGTCAGGCCGGTGTCCCCTTGGTGGTGGAACAGGCGGACATCCTTGCCTATGCTCCTCCCGCTCCGTTCGACCTGATCTGTACCCATTCATTTCTCGGGTTTTTCCCTCGGAAAGAACGTACCCTTCTGGTGGATGCCTGGTTCCGGATGCTCAAGCCCGGCGGCGTAGTGGTGACCGCCCAGCGGGTCCGCCCCCGGGAGACTGGGGAAATACGTGGCTACTCTCCCGAGGAGTGTCACCAGTTGGGCCGGCGGGCCCGGGACCTGGCAGCGGCCCAGTTCGGTGCAGGGGGCCTTGATCCGGCAGTGGTCGAGCAGATGGCACATGCCTATGCCCGTCGCTATACCAGCCATGTGATCGGCTCCGTGGCAGAGTTGGAGCGTCTTTTTGTCGAGGCCGGTTTTCGCATCAGGGAGTTTCAGCCGCCCCGGCACGGGATTATTGCCGACCACCCCGGGGCGCCTGAAGACACGGCATCGCAACGCTGGCGTATTGTCGTACAAAAGCCTGGCGATGCAGACGAATCCGGAGACATGTCATGATCTACTGGCTAACGCGCGAGGATTACGCTTCGACGGCGCAGCAGCTCTGCCGTGGACTTGGCCGGTCCTTCACGGGAATTCGCCCGTTGAGTTACGAAGAGGTGTTCTACGCTCGGCAGGCGCCGCGGGGACATTATCTTTTTACCGACTTCGATCGCTTGAGCGCCTATGAGCTGGAATGCGCCATTGCCGTGACCGATGCCTTGCGCGCTGCTTCACCGGATAGTGTCATCCTCAATGATCCCCGCGTTGTTCTCGAGCGGGTACCCCTGTTGACCAGACTTCATCAACTGGGTCTGAACCGCTTTACGGTGACGCGCCTCGATGCCGGCGAGCGTCCGGAACGCTTTCCGGTCTTTGTCCGCAGTGAGGATGAAGCCCGCGGCACCGAGACACCGCTGCTCCATTCCCCGGAAGAATTGGAAGCTGCCTTGCTGGCACTGCGGCAGCAGGGTCGGGTCCTGAAGCGGCGCATTGCCGTGGAGTTCTGTGCCCAGGCCGATGACCATGGCTGGTATCGCAAGTATGGCGTGCTCAATATCGGCGGGGCGATTATTCCGCAGCATATTCTGCGAAGCAGGGACTGGCATGTCAAGCTGCAGAGTTCAGAGCATGATGCGGAATTTTGCCGGGAAGAACTGGATTTCTTCATGCACAATCCCCATCGGGACCAGCTCCAAAAAATCTTTACCATCGCCAATATTGATTTCGGCCGCATCGATTATTCCCTAGTTGATGGCTGCATCCAGACATTTGAAATCAACACCAATCCCACCTTTCCCCGATTTGACGGAAAGACGGATGCTCGAGCCACGCGGCGGGAGTTGATCAAACAGCAGCTCATCGCAGCATTCAGTTCCCTTGACCAGCGGCAGCTTTCCGGCAGGGCAATTGATTTCTCCTTGCCGGAACCCTGCTTGCAGCGGCCGCGCATTCCTCGCAAAGCACCGGTATGGTCACGGCTCTACCGAACGTTACGGCCGAAGCGGTCATAACCTGCACTGACAAGCTGTTGAGAAACTACTGCGGGGAGCCCTCTGCTGCGTTGCGCGTTCCCTCCTGCCGACGCTACCCCCAGGTGGAACTCTTCCACAGGGATCTGGGTTGTTGTGCGTAGTGTCCCTAACACCAGTGGTTGACAGGGACGCTCCGCCTGCTATCACTTAGACCAGCCTACCGATTTTTTATTCAGGAGTACGACCATGGTCGATTTTTTTCTGGGTCTATCGCCCTATACCCAGGTGCTGCTGGCCACCCTGTTCACCTGGGGGCTGACCGCCGCCGGTGCAGCACTGGTGTTCTGCGCGAAGAAAATCAACCAGAAGGTCATGGATGCCATGCTCGGCTTTGCCGCCGGGGTGATGATCGCCGCCAGTTTCTGGTCGCTGATCGCGCCTGGGCTTGACGTTGCCGAGCAACTTGGCTACACCCCCTGGCTGGTTGCTGCCATTGGGTTCATGGGTGGCGGGCTGTTCATGCGCCTTACGGACCGGCTGCTGCCCCATCTGCACCCCGGTCTGGCCATGGACAAGAGCGAGGGGGTCAAGACCTCCTGGCAGCGCAGTACCTTGCTGGTGCTGGCTATCACCCTGCACAACATTCCCGAGGGGCTGGCAGTGGGGGTGGCCTTTGGCGCCGTTGCCGCCGATCTGCCCTCGGCAACCCTGGGCGGGGCCATTGCCCTGGCCATCGGTATCGGTCTGCAGAATTTCCCCGAGGGGACTGCGGTCTCCATGCCCCTGCGCCGGGAGGGGATGAGCCGGCGCAAGAGTTTTCTGCTGGGCCAGGCTTCCGGTATGGTCGAGCCCGTGGCCGGTCTGCTGGGAGCGCTCTTTGTCCTGCAGATGCAAAGCATCCTCCCCTATGCCCTCTGTTTTGCCGCCGGTGCGATGATCTTTGTCGTTGTGGAGGAATTGATTCCAGAATCCCAGCGGATCACTGCCCACATCGATCTGGTAACCATGGCCACCATGTTCGGCTTCACGGTGATGATGATTCTGGATGTGGCCTTGGCCTGACTCGTTCAGTTTTACAACGGGAAGCAAGAAAGGTCTCATCCGTAGTTGTGCTGTTGCTGCCCTGGTTGCCTGCTTCCCGGACCGGTTATCCGCTGACGCAATTCTGCCGGTTTGCTGGCCCCGCGAACGTTCACCCCCCTGGTCCGTCATAAAGGAGTATCCCATGGAAAAAAAACTGTATGTCGTCGGGCACCGCAATCCGGATACGGATTCCATCGCCGCGGCCATTGCCTATGCCGAACTGAAACGTCGCACCGGTACGCCGGAGGTGGTTGCCGCCATGGCCGGTTCGGCCAATCCCCAGACCCGCTATATCCTCGAGCGACTGGGCATGGCGCTTCCCGAATACCTGGCCGATGTCCACCCCAAGGTCAGTCATGTGTTGAACAATCCGCCGGTCATTGCCCACCCGGAGACGAGCCTCAAGGAGGCCCTCGGCCTGTTCCATCGCCATGCCATCCGGGTCCTGCCGGTGGTGGATCAGGCTGGAGTTCCCTGCGGCCTGGTTTCCCTGCTGAAGCTTTCCGAGAAATACCTGGTGGCCGGCACGGACCGTCGCCGGGCCATTGATGCTTCTCCGCGCTCCCTGGTGGACTGCCTGGAGGGCACCGTTCTCGTGGGTGAGGCAGGGGACCTGGTGGAGCGGCTGCACCTGTTCATCGGCGCCATGGTAGAAGAGTCTTTTTCCAGCCGCATTGCTGACCATGATCCGGCCTCGCTGCTGATCATGACCGGCGACCGGCGTTCCATCCAGGAAGCGGCCATCGAGCGGGGCGTACGTCTGCTGGTGGTGACCGGTGCGCCGACCGTTGTTGAAGATCTGCTGAACCTGGCCCGGCAGCGTGGCGTTACCGTCATCAGCACTGCCTTCGACACGGCAACGGCAGCCGGACTTGCCCGCCTGGCCCCCCCTGTGTCCGGCTTCATGGAAACAAAGTTCGCCCGGATCGGCATCAGCGAGCCCCTGGAGCATCTGCGCCTGCGTCTGCTCCACGGCAATGAAAGCGCAGTCATGGCCGTGGAGGAGGACGGCACCCTGGCCGGTGTTGCCACCAGGTCATCCCTGCTGGCTTCAGTGCCCTATGCCCTGATTCTCGTGGATCACAATGAACTGGGGCAGGCGGTGCCCGGCGCCGAGTCGGTGGAAATCCTCGAAATTATCGACCACCACAAACTGGGCAATCCGCCTACCACGCTGCCGATCACCTGCATCACCGCGCCCGTGGGGAGCACCTGCACAGTTGTGGCAAGCCTCTACCGGGAGCGCGGCTTGCAGCCGGACCGGCAGATCGCCGCGCTGCTCCTGGCCGGCATCCTTTCCGATACGGTCATCCTTCGCTCGAGCACCACCACCGATCGGGACCGGGAGCTGGTCGCCTGGCTGGAGGAGTGCTCCGGCCTGGATCATATGGTATTCGGCCGGGAAATCTTCAGCGCCTGCAGCGGTTTCAGTCCCCATCCGTCCCCCGAGGAAGCGGTCAGGTCCGACTTCAAGCACTTTACCGTTGGCAGTCTGCGCATGGGCATCGGTCAGGTGGAAGTAGTCGGTTTTGAAGAGTTCCACGGTCTGAAGGAGGATCTGCGCCAGGCCCTGCAGCGCATCCGCGCGGAAGAACGACTGCCCCTGGCGGGGCTGATGGTCACCGACATCTATACGGAAACGACGCTGTTCCTGGTGGACGGCATGAACCAGATCGCCCACGTCATGGGCTATCCCCAGCTGGAGCCCCACCTTTATGAGCTTAAAGGGGTCATGTCCCGGAAAAAGCAGTTGCTGCCCCATCTCATGAAGGTGCTGGATACCTAGTTTTCATCCGGAAACGGTTCTTTTTCGCCCTGGCTGCGTCAATCAGCGGGC
>CAYSWG010000212.1:0-4883 GCA_964434465.1 uncultured Geobacteraceae bacterium | reverse complement strand
TCTGGCAACCTTCAAGGCAGACGGCCTGATTGTTTCCTCACCAACGGGCTCACCGGCTACTCCCTTTCGGCCAACGGACCGATTGTCGACCCGACCATGGATTGCCTGCTCATCACGCCCATCTGTGCCCATACCCTGACGAACCGGCCCCTGGTGGTCAACCCGGGCACGGAGATAGTCGTTACCCTGGATTCGGAGTTGGAAAACGTCATGCTCACCCTGGACGGGCAGGTGGGTGTTGCCTTGCAGTACCGTGATGAAATCCGGATTCGCCGGGCCGAGCATCGCACGCGCCTGATCCTGGCCAGGGACACCAACTATTTTACGGTATTGCGTACCAAGCTCAAGTGGGGAGAACGCTAGGCTGCTGCCGACCGGGGACCGATATGCTTACTGATCTGATCATCAGAAACTTTGCCATTATCGACAGTCTCCACGTGGCGTTTCCACCGGGACTGATCATGCTGACCGGTGAAACGGGTGCCGGTAAATCAATTATTATCGATGCCATCAATCTGGTGCTCGGTGTCCGGGCCGACACGGACCTGATCCGCACCGGTGAGGACGAAGCCAGCATCGAGTGTCTGTTCGATATTTCCGGGCGGGATGACCTCCGTGCCGTGCTGGTCCAGGGGGGCTTTCCGTCGGGAGATGAACTGCTGGTAAAGCGCGTACTGTCCCGGTCCGGGAAGAACCGTATTTTCCTCAACGGCAACCTGGCGACTGCCACGCTGCTGGCCGCCATCACCTGCCGCCTGGTGGCCATCTACGGTCAGCACGAGTCCCAGACCCTGCTCCGTCCCGATACTCACCTGCACCTGCTGGACGGTTTTGCCGGACTTGTGCCCCTCCGGGAGCGGTTCTCGGCCCTCTATGAGGAACAACGCGCACTCCGTTCGGCGCTGGCCGGTCTTGAGGAAGGGGAGCGGGAGGCCTGTCGCCGGGCGGATCTGCTTACCTTCCAGTCCCGGGAAATCGGCGAAGCAGCGCCCGTGCCCGGGGAGGATGAGACTTTGGAGGATGAGCGGCGCCGTCTGCTCCATGGTGAGAAACTGATACGTCTCAGTGCTGATGCCTACGAAAATCTGTATGGGGGGTCACGTTCCCTGCTGGGGGTACTGCGGGAAATCATCGCCGGGCTTGCTGAAGGTCAGCGCATCGACGGGGCCCTGGCCCCCGTGGTGTCCCCGCTGAACGAAGCCTATGTCCAACTGGAGGATGTGGCCCTGTTTCTGCGGGATTACCGAGACGGCCTTGAAGTGGATCCGGACCGGCTGCGACAGGTTGGCGACCGTCTGGATCTGCTCCGGAACCTGAAAAAGAAGTATGCGCCGACCTTGGCGGAGATACTCCGGTTCAAGGAGGAGATCGACGCGGAGCTTGCTGCGCTGGAGCATCGTGAAGAGCGGCAGGAACAGTTGCAGGAGCAGCTTGCCGGCTGCGCTGCGGCGCTGGGCGATGCCGGCGCAGAGCTTTCGCGGCGGCGCCATGGCGCTGCGGCAAATCTCCAGGAGTTGATGGAGCAGGAGCTTGCGGATCTGGCCATGAAGAACGCCCGTTTCGTGGTGGCATTCAGTGCCCATGCCGAGCCCGGGCCAGCGGGCATGGAGCGGGTGGAGTTCCTGTTTTCCTCCAATGCCGGAGAAGAGCCGAAGTCTTTGGCGAAAATCGCTTCTGGTGGAGAGCTTTCCCGGCTCATGCTGGCCTTTAAACAGATTCATCCGGAAAGTGATGTGCCGACGCTTATTTTTGACGAGGTTGACACGGGCATCGGCGGCAGCGTCTCCGCCATGGTGGGGGAGAAACTTCAGCGGGTCTCCCGGCAGCAGCAGGTGTTCTGCATTACCCACTTGCCCCAGGTCGCCGCCTTTGCCAACCATCACTTCCGGGTGGTGAAGGAGACCGACGCTGGCCGCACCAGGACCGGATTGACGCTCCTGACCGGGGAACAGCGGGTTGAAGAGGTGGCCCGCATGCTCGGCGGGGCGAAGATCACCGCGACAACCCGGGAACACGCCCGGGAACTGATTGACGAGGGGCAGCGTCACCGGTAGCCCCGCCTGTTGCCAAGTGATGCGAAGGCTGCCCCGCAGATAACGTGATCGTGAAAGGAATAACCCATGCTCCGTAAAGCACAAATCAGGGATGTGAAGGAAATTCAGAAGCTGCTGAGCCACTTCGCCAACCGTGGTATCATGCTGTCCCGCTCACTCTCGGAGCTCTATGAAGCAATCCGCGATTTTTACGTTTACGAAGAGAGCGGCAGGCTGCTCGGTACCTGCGCCCTGCACATCATGTGGGAGGACCTGGCGGAGATCCGTTCCGTGGCGGTGGCCGAAGAGGTCGGCCGGCAGGGCATCGGTACACACCTGGTGCAGGCCTGTCTTGACGAAGCCTCCGATCTGGGACTGAAGCGCGTTTTCTGCCTGACCTACAAGCCGGATTTCTTTTCCCGTTTTGGCTTTCGCATCGTCGACAAATCGGAGCTGCCCCACAAGGTCTGGCGGGATTGCATCAACTGCGTCAAGTTTCCCGATTGCGACGAGATCGCCATGATACTCGATATGTAACCCACTCCACACCACCACTGACAGGACAAAACAATGATCATGAATCAAACGTCTGTTGCCGATACCATTGGCCGCCTGATTGCGGCACAAACCGTGGAAGGCTATGAGATAAGCATTACCCAGTCGCGTAATGTGTCCATAGAGGTCAAGGACCAGAAAACCGATACCTTCAAGTGCTCGGCTCCGGTAGGGGTCAGTGTCAGAATTTTCAAAGCCGGCGGAATGGGATTTTCCTATTCCACCAGCCTGGCCGAACCGGACCTGGAGCGGATGGTGGCAGCCGCAGTTGTTGCCGCAGATAATCAGACTGCCGACGTCTGCAACGGTTTTCCCGAACGCCGGGAGTTTCCGGAAATTGCCGGTATGTTCGACGAAACACTTGCCGGCGTCGGTGAACAGCGCAAGATCCAGTACGCCATGGAGCTGGAACGTCTGACGCTGGCTGCTGATCCGCGGATGAAGCGCGTCCGCCAGGCTGCCTTTTCCGAATCCGAATACCATGTTTATCTGCGGAATTCCCGTGGTGTGGAAGGTTCCTACTGCGGTACCTCCGTCTCCGCCAGTGTTTCCGCCGTGGCCGAAGAGGGTGAGGATTCCCAGATGGGCTGGGACTTCGGTTTCGGCACCGGCTTTGCCGATATTCATGTGGAGAAGATTGCCGCAGCGGCTGCAGCCCGGGCTCTTTCCCTCCTGGGTGCGCGCAAGATTCCCACCATGCGCTGTCCGGTCGTTCTGGATAATCATGTGGCTTCGGAAATTCTGGAGGTGCTGGCATCATCTTTCCTTGCCGAAAATGTCCTGAAAGGCAAATCTATGCTGGCTGACCGGCGGGGTGACCGGGTCTTTTCGTCCCTGGTGCATATTCGAGACAATGGCATTCTGCCGGGCGGGGTTGCCACGGCGCCCTTTGATGCCGAGGGGGTTCCCCAGCAGAATACGCTGGTCGTTTCCGAAGGGGACCTGTCGACGTTTCTTTATGATACGTACTGGGCCCGGCGCGACGGCGCCACCGCAACGGGTAACGCCAGTCGGGGCGGTATCAAGAGTCCACCCCACCTGAGCGTGACCAATTTCTACCTGGAGAACGGCACGACAGCAGTCAGAAATCTTGCGGACGGCATAGCCCGGGGGATTCTGATTACCGATGTCATGGGTATGCATACGGCCAATCCCATTTCCGGAGATTTTTCCGTTGGCGCGTCCGGTTTCTTTCTGGAAAACGGCGCTATTGCCTATCCGGTCAAGGAAATTGCCTTGTCGGGCAACATACTGGAACTGTTTGCCGCCATTGAGGCTGTGGGTGACGATCTGCGCTTTTTCGGCGGTATCGGTGCACCGTCCCTGCGGGTCGCCGCCCTGGATGTGAGCGGTCAGTAATAGTTTTTACGAAACGGAGCGTTATTACATGTTAGCCAGTTACCGTGCCCATGTTGCAGAACGAAGTGCCCTGGGAATCCCGCCCCTCCCCCTCAGTCCCGAGCAGACCGAACAGATATGCCACCTGCTCCTTGACCCCTCTGCCGAAGAGCAGGATTTTCTCCTTGCGCTGCTCATGGAACGGGTGTCGCCCGGGGTGGATCTGGCTGCCCGGGTCAAGGCCGGTTTTCTGGCGGATATTGCCGCCGGTCGGACAACCTGCCCCCGGATTACCCCCCTGGCGGCGGTGCAGATGCTGGGCACCATGCTTGGCGGCTACAATGTACAGCCGCTCCTGGAATGCCTGGAGCGTGCCCCCCTGGCCGAGGCCGCTGCGGAGGCTCTTTCCCGCACCATTCTCGTCTACGATGCCTTTGATCGGGTAGCTGCCATGGCCGCCGGTAATCCGGCAGCGGCCCGCGTACTGCGTTCCTGGGCGGAAGCCGAGTGGTTCACTTCCCGACCGGGGCTGCCTGAAACCCTTCGGGTCCGGATCTACAAAGTGGATGGGGAAATCAATACCGATGACTTTTCGCCGGCCGGTGATGCCTGGAGCCGTCCGGATATCCCACTCCATGCCCTCTCCATGGGCAAGGTGCGGTTTCCCGACGGTAGCGGCACCATTGCCGCCTGCCGTGACCGGGGCGAGCAGGTTGCCTTTGCCGGCGATGTGGTCGGCACCGGCTCATCGCGCAAGTCCGCCTGCAACAGTGTGCTCTGGCACATTGGCGAAGACATTCCCCACGTTCCCAACAAGCGGCGGGGTGGCGTAATCCTCGGCGGGTCCATTGCCCCAATTTTCTTCAATACCGCCCAGGATTCGGGTGCGCTGCCCATCCGTTGCGACGTGACCGCCCTGCATAATGGCGCACTGGTTATCATCGACACGGCCCGTGG
>CAYSWG010000211.1:0-4892 GCA_964434465.1 uncultured Geobacteraceae bacterium | reverse complement strand
AACCGTGAAAGCCACGCTCTCGGCTATCGTCTCGGCATCCGCCGCCCCACTGGACGTCAGAAGTTCATGGACCGGCACTTCGTAGGCCGGTTGCGGGCCATCCCGCCTGATCGTTTCCCGGGCATGCTCGGCAAGGGCCTTGAAGCAGGCAAAGGCCTCGGAAGAAAGTTTGCTTGAAAATGAAGTGAATTGAACCGAACCCGCCATCTTTTACTCCCCTCCGGAAAATTTGCGGCATTATAGCATGACGATCCAGAAAGACAACTGCTTCTTCCCGTGCACGGCGCCCCGCACCACCTGATCCGGAGCGCTAGCCTCGCTATCCTTGAAGAGATTCGCAGGCACCCTCCACCGGGTCGTCCGACGGAAGGTGTGTGTCAGAAAAATGGTGCTGGAGGATGCTCTGATGCTGGATGAAGCACTAGTGCTCGGCCGCGTAGAATCACCTACTCCAGCTGAAAATCCTTTGCGGTTAATCCGCCGTTTTTCTTCATGTTCAAAAACGTGATACTGGTCCGGTCGCGATTGTTTTCCTCGACAACCAGTTTTTTCAAGGTGCCGTTACCGGCAAACTGTATCATCACGCATTTCATTGCCCCGGAACGACGGGGCACTATGCGCAGGGAAACCAGGTCGCCATGGCGTTCCGCAGTAATATCAAAGCCTTCCGGGACTGCCTGTACAGGCCGGTCGAGCAGCGCAAACCAGCGGCGCAATCCCTGTTCCGGCGGCAGTGAAATTCGCTGCGGAGCCCCTTCACCGGGCATCGTCATGGACAGGGTGCTGTCCTTGAGGACGACCTTGCTGGCATGGGGCGGCACCAGTTCCATGGCAAAGGTATCAGGTTTCCGGAAACGGATCTCGCCCCGGCTCACCAGGGTTTTGCGCATCAGGGCAAGCTGCTTCTCCTGAATAATCGTAGCGGAAAAGTCCTCAACGCCGATAAGCGCCCTGCGGAGCAGTTCCAATCCATCCCGCGGCGCAAGGGGTTCGGCGCCGGCAGCACTGCATACCAGCACCAGCAGGCCAAGCACAGTCCCGCAGAACAGCAGCCTCTGTTTCATGAACACCTTTCTTCGCGCACTGTACGGCGCAATACTCCCGCGGGGACGCATCCCAGCCGGGTCACACGCTGCCAATACCAAGGGCAAACCGCGCCTGGGCAATTTCTTCTCCGTCAACCATAGCTGCTCCTTCCAGAAGGAACAACCTGCCGAACGATTTCACTACCTTGACGGAAATATGCAGGCAGTCGCCCGCCTGGACGGGGCGATTCACCTGGGCATGCTCGATGGACGCAAGAAACCCGCCCTCGCCGTCCCGTTGGGCGACAGCAATACCACCCAGCTGCGCCATGGATTCGATCAACAGAACATGCGGGAAACCACTGCCCCCGAAGGTAACGCAGAGGACCCCCGTTGCGCTGACACCCGGGTTCCGTGCAGTGATGCGATCAACGAACAAAAATGGGTTACGATGGGGCAGCAGGGCGGCTGGCCCAAGGCAGGCAGCCTGCCTAGCCGGAAAATTGGATTGCATAATAGGGACCTTCGGGAGATGCGGCGAGATGCAGTGCAGGTGCAGGATGGGGCATGGTCATCACCAAAGCGACCATGGCAAGGCCGCCCATGGCGAGTGAGCGTCCCAGAAGCTCCCCTGTCTGTAAACGGGGCACCTGGGGCAGACCTTGACACAGCAAGGGAGTCTCTGCTGCCGTCCCGGAAAGTGATATACTCTGGGGAGATGCGATACGGGCCATCAATCGTTCGATCCCTTCCCCTTCCCTGCCGGGAAGCAGACGGCCAATGGTCTGAACTTCGTCAAGGGCAGCCCTGACAGTGGCGCCACGGGCATGGGCAGTCCCGGCCCGTTCCAGCACCAGCAGCCCGGCCCCTTCGCCAAAGGTACGACCGTGGCGACGGATCTGGCCAATCTGCCGGAAGGCCTGCACCATTGCGGGATCCAGTTCGTCGACCCCACCGGTAAGCATGATGTCGGCGCGACCCTCCTCCAGGAGGCGGCAGGCCATGTGCAGGGCAGCTTCAGCTGAACAGAACCGCTGCACAAAGGTGACGTTGGGACCTTTCAAGCCGTGCTCTATGGAGGCGTTACTGGAAGGAGCATTGGGAACCGTATTGGGGAAAAGCATGGGGACCAGGCCATCGATCCCCTTGGTGAGGTAGCCCGCCAACAATTCCCGGGAGTTGGCAATGCCACCAAAGCCACAGCCAAGGGCAATGCCGATCCTGGTGGTATCCCAGACAGACGGATCGATTCCGGCATCACGCAGCGCCATCCCGGCGGCAGCAACGGCAAAGAGACTGCAGCGATCAAACTTGCGCGCTTTCAGTGGCGGCATGAAATCACCGGCCTTGAAGCAGTCCGCCCTCCCCCACAGGTACTGTTCCCCGCCGGTCAGCTCATCGGGTACGGGCCACAGGACACTGCTGCGGGAACATACCGTCTCCCGCAAGGATTCAAGGCCGATACCGGCCGCAGAAATTGCAGCCAGGCCGGTAACCACAACTTTCGGCCCGGAAGTGCTCATCGTGACACCACCAGGGTCGTGATATTCCCGCCAAAGGCAAAGGAGTTGGAGAGGGCTACCGAAGCCGAACTGGGCCGGGGACCGGCGTGACCGTAGTCCAGGTCGCATTCCGGGTCTGCGCCGCGGTAATGCAATGTCTGGGGGATATAGCCTTCCTGCAGTGCCACGAGTGTTGCCACCGCCTCGATTGCACCAGCCGAACCAAGACAGTGGCCCGTCAAGGCCTTGGTGGATATCAAGGGCACGTTGCTTGCCCGCTCACCGAACACCAGCTTCAAGGCTTTGGTCTCCACCACATCATTCAAGGGGGTACCCGTGCCATGGGCGTTGACCCAACCGACTGCATCGGCGGCAACGCCGGCACAGTTCAGGGCTTCCGTCATGACCCGCGCCGCTTCGGCGCCTGTCGGCTCGGGCGCCGTCATGTGGTAGGCTTCGCCCGCTGCGGCATAGCCACGCACAAAGCCATGGATCGGCACGCCGTGGCGCTCGGCTTCAGCGGCATCCTCCAGAACGAAAAAAGCCGCACCCTCTCCCAGAGAGATACCCCTTCGTCCCAGACTGAAGGGGGCACAGGGTTCGGGATCAACCACACGCAACGCATTGAATCCGGCAAAGGTCAGCAGGGAGAGGGCATCGGCGCCACCGCAGACCACCGCTTTCAGCCGGCCGGAAGCCACCAGGTCGGCGCCCCAGCCAATGGCATTGGCCGACGAAGAACAGGCCGTTGTGATACTGCCCTGGTAGCCCGCCAGATTGTACAACTCGGCAAGAGCCGTTGCCGTTCGGTCAGGCAGTACCCCGCGGAGCAGGGAAGGCGGTGCGTGCTCACCGGCCAGGATTTTCGCCAGCCACTGCTCGGCCTGCAGCATACCGGCAGCACCAGCCCCCATGACAACCCCGATATCATAGGGCGAATAGCGGGCACGGACATCACTGCCGGTCAACGCCTCCCGTGCGGCAATGGCGCCGAATTGATCGGTGCGGGACAGGCGTGCCGCACTTTTCCGGTCAAAATAATCACGGGGATCAAAACCGCGTACCTGGGCGGCAATACGCGCCGGAAAGGCGGAGGCGTCGAACAGATCAAGGGGACCAATGGCCGTTGTGCCTGCAGCAAGACTGCGGGCAAACGACGGCACATCAGCGCCAGCGCCACAAAAGATGCCAAACCCGGTTATGGCAATGCGTTGGTGCATCATGGTGATCCGCCCGTTCAGACTGCGTTCAGACAATACCGCCATCAACAATGAGACACTGTCCGGTAATATAGGCAGCGCGCTCCGAAGCAAGGAAGGCAACCGCCTCGGCAACCTCGTCGGGAAAGCCGATACGCCGGAGCGAGGCACTTTGCACGATGGAATTGACCAAATCGGGCTTCAAAGAGGCAATCAGATCGGTGTCGATCAGTCCCGGAGCAACCGCATTGACCCGTATGCCCAAGGGCCCGACCTCACGGGCAAGGGAGCGGGTGAAGCTGATCGCGGCGCCCTTGCTGGCCGCATAATTGGTCTGACCGGGATTGCCCGTAAAAGCAGAGATGGAAGCAATGGTAACGATGGCGCCCTGTCTGCGCCCCAGCATCTTGCGAACGCCCCATTTGCAGCAATGAAACAACGGGAACACATTACTCTCAATGACATCGGCCCAGTCCCCCTCGGACATCATGGCCAGATAGGCATCACGGATAATTCCGGCGTTGTTGACCAGAACATCGATATGGCCCTGGGCAGCGGCCGCAGCATCCATGAGAGCCACGGCACCTTCGGCCGTGCGGACATCCGCCTTGAGCACGTTCACTTCCCCGGGAAGCTCTGCGGCATCCTCGACAAGCTGTCGGGCTGCTTCATCATTGCTGAGAAATGCGGCAAAAACCCTCGCCCCCTCTCGGGCGAAACGGAGGGAAACAGCCCGGCCTATGCCCCGGGTACCACCGGTGACAACAACACTTTTTCCCGTAAACTCCATGAAGCCCCTCTCGAAGATCAACCAGTGCCTGCAGGAATCAGGCGTGCAAAGTCTACCTTTTCCATCTGCTCTTTGTCAAGGGTACCGGGTATGCCCCGGTGTCGGCGGCCAAGGGGTGACGCCCACTTCCCCAGCAGGCGCTTTCAATCTCGACAATCACGCAACCATGCTCTACAATAGCGCGGCTTGCATCAGAGGCAGTCCCCCCTTTTCCCGCAGACAGCTGGAGTGAACTCATGGGTACAATACCTGTACACAGGAAGGCGCGTCACGAAAAACCCTCAGGCTACCCCGACCGATTCCCCGTACCAGACGGGTTGGTAGCATGGGCTGCACCCTATCCGGATTATGCGCCACCCTATTACGTCGCCCCGGT
>CAYSWG010000210.1:0-4900 GCA_964434465.1 uncultured Geobacteraceae bacterium | reverse complement strand
AACCACGCTGTGGGCAGGCCAGGAAAGTTTTGCTTATGACGGCTTCTCATAAGTTCATCTCCTACTTTTCATAGAACTTTTGACACTACCCTGCCCCATGACCATGCGGCGGATGCTATGTTCGTCCACGCTCGGATCGTGTTGTCCCGGTACATATTCTACCCGAAATTTTCCTCTGTGCTGAGATCTATTCCAGAATCCTCACCGTCTTGATGAGCACCGGCGTTTTCGGCACGTCTGCCATCCCCCTCGCCATACCGGTCTTCACGGCGGCGATCCGGTCCACCACGTCCATCCCCGCAATCACCCTGCCGAATACGGCGTAACCATAACCATCGGGCTGGGGCCAGTTGATGCCGGCGTTATCCGCCACATTGATGAAGAACTGGGCGGTGGCGCTATCCGGATACGCTGTGCGGGCCATGGCAATGGTTCCCCGGTTGTTCTTCAGGCCGTTGCCCGCTTCGTTCCTGATGGGCACGCCGGTAGTCTTCTCCTCCAGGGCAGCCGTATAGCCGCCGCCCTGGATCATGAAGCCGGGAATGACCCGGTGGAAGATGGTCCCCTGGTAGAACCCTTTATCCGCATAGGACAGAAAATTCTTGACCGTAGCCGGCGCCTTGCTTGGAAACAGTTCTATGGTGATCGCGCCCAGCGAGGTTTCCATGAGCACCCGGGGATTGTTCGACCCGGCATGACAGACGGCTGCTGTGCTGATCAATAGCAGGAGGAGAAGCAGGGGAAAGAAGAATTGTTTCAGCATGGGTTCTCCTAAAAACATTGTACTTATTGGCGTTTTGTCGGTGCGGTTACTCATTTATTGACCGCATAAGGCCCTAGTGGCAGTCCCGGACCAGGGTAAGTCATTATTGCCATTGCATTTGCCTGCCGCGCCAAAGGTACATATTGTGGGAGTGCTTTCGTCATAGCTGCCTTAACAAGCATTACAACAAGGTCAGCGACGGGATTGCCGGAACTTCCTCCGGTTTTATTGGGGTCGTAAACCATTTTCTGTTTGTTTTCCCATATTACGTCGTCGGATTTTCCGTCACGGATTTGGTAGGTGACATTAACCGTTACGATGGTCGTGAGCACTGCGTATTTGGCGTCCCACTGCTCGACAGTAATATAGAGGACCGCATCTGCGCCAAACAACTTGGCCAACCTTGAGGCTGGTGCCTTGTGCACCATTGAACTGTCGGCAAGACCGTCGTCTTCAAGTGCACGCTTTACGAGGTTAACGGGAAACACGTAGAAGCCTCGCTCAGCAAACGGTATTGTTACCGTGGAGAGCATGTAATCGGCCGCGCTGATTTCAACACTATTATTGACAACAGGCACTACGAGAATGGATCGTGGTGCTGCAGAAAGGAACTTTTCCTGTTTGTTCGTGTCAGGTTGGTGAACGCAACCAGCAGAAATGATAAGGAAGAAAAGTATAAGTACCTTCAGAGAGCTTTTCACCTAAGCACCTCCACTGCATCATTTTTATTTTGGTTAGAGGGAGTTGCTTGTATTGTAATGACGTCAGAGTGTGATTTTTTCTCAATGGTCTTGCTGTTATTCGTGGGTGCAGGTTGGGTTGCTGATTCAGATACCGGTGATTCTGGTTTTACGACAGCAGGACTCTTTTTTTGAGCTGTTGGATGGGCGTTTGCGATCATTTTTGCCATAAGGAACTTTGATTCCGGCCATTTATCGGCTTCCTTTTGAAAATACCTTATGGCTTGAGAAAGATCACCCTTTTCTTGAAGCAGAAATCCATATTCAGCATATACTCCGGGAGGAACCTTTCCCTCTGCCTCTGCCGTTTCAACAATTTCTTTTAAATTTTGGATAAAAACTTCCTTTTCTGCCGGATCTTTGTAGTGCTCATAGAGTTCAGCGTCGTAATTATGCCAGGCATATCGCGTGTTGGCGCCGCCACAACCAGTAATTTGCATCATGATGATCAAGAGAAATACGGAAAAAATTCTTATTTTCATTGCAACTCCTTATCGGACAGTAATGGTCTTTAGTGACCCATCGACGAAAACTTTCTGCTCGTAAATAGTATTGCCGCCCACGGTGATCTGGATGAGATGTGTTCCTGGTTCCACTGCTAGAACCGTTGGGCTGCCACTGGCTGACGAATCTCCCCCATATCGGTTGGCAAGTCCCATGTTTAGACCATCTACGAAGAGTATTGCTCCTTCTGGAGCACCTTTTATTGCAAGGGTCGGGCGTTCGTCAAGAGTTCTCACCGTTGTGGTTGGCATTGCACAGCCTGCAATGATGGTGGTTGCCAAGAGCATTAATGACACTATGGTTTTTTTCATGGTTTTACCTCTTCGACATAAAGGGATGTGGCTGCAGCCGGGTCAATGTTACCGTCGACTATTTCACAAATTGCGCCTTCGTTGTTTTCATTATCGCCAAAGAACGATACCACCCTGATTCTGGCAATCTGTCTGCCGGGGAGATTCATCTCCATACCTGTTTGTTTGCTTTTGACTTTCTGGCCAGGGATCTTAACGCTGAGGATATCACCTGCTCGGAGGCCTTGACGCGTTCCGCCGCTGATGAATATCTGGTCGTTTTGTGCTTCTAAAATGTCTGTAGTCCATGGCTTCTCTTCCAATGTGGCAATTAATTTGTCGATAACATCGGTTATGGAGGCAGCTATGGCACGATCATTCAGTGTGGCATCGTATGCGGCTTGACTACCATAACCTGCAACTTCACCAGACTCAGTAGCGGCTTCTCCCGCTCCGGTTGCTGAAAAAAATGCCTGACCAGTCTTGATATCGACAAGTCGAATGTCGACCTTGGCCCTTGCTCGCTGAACTTTGGTCTTGCTCATGAAACCAGTTTTTCCTTCAATTGTTCGACCGAATTCTGTTACGGAGCCGACAATAACCGTATCAACCCCGGTCAATCCTCCTCCGGAAATCACCTGCTCTTGTTGGAGCTTTTTGAGATCGCTCCGTTCGAATACCAGGAAGCTGTTAGATTTGATAAGCCGGGTGGCTAGCATGTCGGATGCTTGTTTGCCGAGACTATCATAATCTTTGTCGGTCATCAGTGACCTGCCATAATTGGTTTCATTGGTGAAGCGGATAATTGCCACCTTGCGCTTATAGCGTTTGGCCATGGGGATGGCAGCAACTTTTTGTGCGATTACTTGCTGTGTTTTGGTTGCGGGAGCTTCGACTTGGAGTACCGGTGCGGAGGTGGTCGCGCATCCAGTTACGACCAAGAGCAAGGTTCCTAGTAGATACCCTGACTTGTTAATCATGACATGATCTCCTTGAGGGGTGGTTTTGGATTGTTTTACGGTTCAATGGGGTTTGTAATATTAACGATGATCATTTTACAGGCTTTCAGTTGGAGTCGTCGTCCCCGGTCTGTGGGATTCCGTATCTGAATGCCATAACAATAAACAGGAGCTTATTATCGCCACATAATACGTGCTGTCAATGAATATTATTCGTTCTATGTAGCATATAGCATATGGGTCGCGTCTACACTTGCACAAAATGTAGAGTGTAGGCGCGACCCCTTTAGTCTTTCCTCTTGTGAAAAGTTAACAGAAAATATTGACAAATAATTTATTAGATAATATTTGTAATGTGCTGCGGTTTGAGGGAGAGTTATATGTCATATAAGAAAATATTGCGTCAGTGCAGGGTTTTCGTATTCGTTTTCGGATGTCTAGCACCTCAGTATGCTCATGGCCAGTCACCGCAGGATGATGACCCCATGGTGAGGAAATGCGAAAAAAAATGGTGGTGCACCATGGTTGCGCAGCCTCCGTCTCCATGGCCTGAGGCATACTCGGGAAAGACCGTCGAAATTGCGGAGTCGCCCCGCCTCCTAATAAATATTCCCGCAGATCCTGTGCGGATACTTCATTCAGACCATATTTTGTTCGTCGCCTATAAAGATGCCGGATTGATTACGTTTGAAGTAAGCTCGGAGAGCCTGTTTCAACGGCTTTTTCCTTCATTGATGAAGGGTACGCGCTTCACGATGCTTGATGTTGCAACCATCCTGTTTACCAAGACATCTGAGGACAGGGAACCCGAAGAAACCGCTGATTTGCATCTATGGCGTTTCGCAATACATTTGAAGAGCATGTTTTTCATTGAAAAAACAACGATCTTTTCATCCAAGAAAGGCCCGGTCACCTGTTATTATTGGCAATCACGCGATGGTGAAAACACGGCTGTATTTGTGAACGATGAAAATCCGAATGCCTTTCTGAAAATGGTGGGGAAAGGTATGAGCTTTGACGCATTTAAAATAGTGATTGCCGGCGTCCGTGAAAAGAAGAAATAGAAGAAGGAGAAGAAGGTTATGCTGAGTCGTGAAGAAGCGGATGATTTGCGTGAAATTCTGGAAGATCTCTATGGAAGAGACATAGTCGCCAACTGGACAATGAATGAGAAAGTGTTGGAAGTATTCAACGAGATGCTGGATAAAAACACAACCTGCTCAATCGCCATGGATTATGTGCCTCGCCCAATTACGGGCGGACGCCCTGATCTGGGCCATGTGCGGTCATTGCTGAAAGGAATGGCCAAAAGGGTTGCCAAGCGGAGCGCCGGGGTCTCAGGGCTCTATTGGATTTGCAGTCAGGCCACCAAATATTCATTTCGAAGAAAATATGAAGAAGCTGGGCAGGGAGTGTCGGAACCGTGGTAAGCGAGTGGTGTGCTTTTGGTCCGGACGATCAGAGACTGGAAAGCAGCTATGAATCGCTTTACCATTCTTTTTGAAGACAGAATGCCAAGCTTTTAAAATCCGGAAACCAAGACCATTTACACAAAACTATTTACAGGCCCTTTACAGGCCCACTAGTCGTCTGATCTTTACCCATATTTTCGCCGGACACCGGATTTGTGGGACGCGGGTATCT
>CAYSWG010000209.1:296-4913 GCA_964434465.1 uncultured Geobacteraceae bacterium | reverse complement strand
TCATTCAAATCAAAGGCTTTTTCGCTAAAAAGCGAAGAAGTTTTTGACAGTAACAGAACCCATAGTGAGAGGCTCCCATGAAAGAGTGGCGGGGAATGCCCAGAGAAGGAATTCCATGGTTTCCAACCATCGATAGGGAGAAATGCATCGGGTGTACGTCTTGCGTGGAATTCTGTCCCAACGACGTTCTGGAGTTCGATGAAACGGCCGGGAAGGCACGGGTGAAGTATCCATACAACTGTGTGGTCGAATGCAAGGCCTGCGCGAAGATCTGTCCTGTCGATGCGATTATTTTTCCTGACGAAGGGGAGTTCCGCCGGTTCATTACACAGAAACTGGCAGAAGTCTCTGAAAAATAGTGTTTCGTAAAAAAACTTTGGACCTTCGCTGCATAACATGATTGAATACGCTCCTGATTTGCTCAAGAGCGCGGCGACCATGCCTCGGTTGGGAGGATGCAATGATACGCAGGATATGCCGGGAATGCGGTAATGAGTTGCTGACTGAATTAACCCCCGATGGCCCCAGGTATCTTTGTACCAGTGGTGACGGGCACGGCGACTATGATGAGTATGATATGGAACCCTACTGCCCTGACTGTGACGAAAAGCTCCAGTTTTGTGCAAAATGCGGTCAAAGTTATTTTTGTAATAAATGTAATGGGATTATCTCCAGACGCAGGATAATCTGGAAAGAACTATAGCGTGCCGCTTTGCGGCTGAGAAGGGGAGGTTGCAGTGCGTGTAATCCTATTGGGCCCGCCGGGGGCGGGCAAGGGTACCCAGGCAAATTTTATTAAAGAAAAGTTCGGTATTCCGCAGATTTCCACCGGCGATATGCTCCGTGCCGCCGTGAAGGCCGGGACCGAGTTGGGTGTTGCCGCCAAGAAAATCATGGATGCCGGTGGCTTGGTTTCCGATGAGATCATCATCGGCCTCGTCAAGGACCGCATCACCGAAGCCGACTGCGTCAACGGGTTTCTCTTTGACGGTTTTCCACGGACAATTGCTCAGGCCGATGCCCTGAAAGACGCCGGTGTGGCCATTGATTATGTGGTGGAGATCGACGTTGCCGATGGGGAGATTATCAAGCGTATGTCCGGTCGTCGCGTGCATATGGCTTCCGGGCGTACCTATCACATGGTTTTCAATCCGCCCAAGGTTGCCGGCAGGGATGACGAGACCGGTGAAGAGTTGATCCAGCGTGATGATGACAAGGAAGAGACCGTCAAGAAGCGTCTCGACGTCTATCATGCCCAGACAAAACCTTTGGTGAAATACTACTCTGACTGGACCGAGAGTGGCGTATCTGGAGCACCGGCCTATGTGAAAATAGCCGGCACCGGCAAGGTTGACGAAATCCGCGATGCAATATTTGCTGCTTTGACGTAACGTTCCCCTCTGCTTCGGGAGGATGCCATGGATGAGCGAATCAAGGAGCTTGTCGCCATTGGTGTGTCAGTTGCAGCCCATTGCAAACCATGCCTCGATTGGCATGTGCGTAAAGCCCGTGAGTTAGGAGTCGATGAAGAGTCAATACGGGATGCCATAGAAACAGGACATATGGTTGAAAAGGGATCCATGAATTTCATGAAGAAGTTTTCTGCCGAGATTCCGGGGCAGGGAAGTGAGGCTGTCTGATAAAAAAGCCTTGCAAATAACTGCATATGCGGATATAGTTGCTCCATGAAAACAACTGCTCGCCTTTTTAAAGCTCTTTCCGATGAAACCCGATTGCGCATCATGTGTCTGCTGGTGTCGGGGGAGTTGTGCGTCTGCGATTTGATGGCGGTTCTGCAACTCCCCCAATCGACTGTCTCGCGGCACCTCGCCTATCTGAAAAACTCCGGGTTGGTAGATGACCGCCGCTCTGGTGTCTGGATGTATTATTCGCTGGTGAAGAGCGATGAACCGTTATTCAACGAGTTGATGAGGTTCGTCCACAACGCTTTGCCAGTTCTGGAGGTTGCCGTTGCCGATCGTCGCCGTCTCAAGGAGTTGAGCCGTGGCGTGCAGTGCGCCTGATTTTTTTGGGATATTAAAGCCGCCTATGCGGATAGCCAGAAAGGGGGGATTGTAGTGAAATTAAAGGTTTTGTTTCTTTGTACGGCGAATTCCTGCCGCTCACAAATGGCCGAGGGTCTGGTGAATCATTTTCTCGGTGAGCGGATAGAGGCCTATTCAGCTGGTACCGAGGCGTCCTTGGTCAATCCACGGGCAATTGCCGTTCTCAGTGAAATCGGCGTTGATATCTCCGGTCATCGATCCAAACATCTGGATGAATTCTCCGGTCAGTCGTTCGATCAGGTGATTACCCTGTGCGGTGATGCCCATGAAAAGTGTCCGCTCTTTTTTGGCGGAGTGCAAAGATCCCATCTTGGTTTTCCTGATCCGGCCAAGGCCGTGGGCAGCGATGAGGAAATCATGGCCGCATTTCGGGAGGTACGCGACGCCATTAAAAATACCCTGGTTGATTATTTTGTCGCTGCGGGCAAATAGTGCTGGTTTGTGACATGCCCCAGGGTGAAGTATTGACGGGAGTTCATTGCAATACCGATCCTGGCTGTTGTCTGCCAGGACATATTTCATCGAGAGAGGTTGATCATGACCACGCAATGTTTGCCGAACGATCGGAAACTTACCAATGTCTTTGAACGCTATCTGACGCTCTGGGTTGCCCTGTGCATCGTGGGCGGTATTGTCCTTGGGAAACTTGCCCCGGGTATAGCCCGACAACTTGATGCCATGGCGCTGTCCGTGAATGGCGCCCCGGTCGTATCCATACCCATAGCGGTGTGCCTGTTTTTCATGATGTATCCCATCATGGTCAAAATTGACTTTGCCAGTGTCGTGAAAGCAGGGAAAAGCGGTAAGCCGGTATTTCTGACCCTGTTAGTGAACTGGTGCATCAAGCCGTTCACCATGTACTTCATGGCCATGTTTTTCCTGGGCTTTGTCTTCCGTGTGTTTATCGGCACAGAAGCCATGGATATCGTTAAAATGCCGTTCGGACTGGATCTCCCCGTGGGCGCCACCCATGGTGCCGGTACCGTGGTGCTGCAGGACGGGATCAAGATGCTGCAGGTGCCCCTGTGGCGCAGCTATTTTGCCGGTTGCATTCTGCTCGGTATCGCGCCATGTACTGCCATGGTGCTTGTCTGGGGGTATCTTGCCCGTGGCAACGATGGACTGACGCTGGTGATGGTGGCCATCAACTCCCTGACCATGCTGGTGCTCTATGGTCTCCTCGGCGGCTTCCTCCTCGGCGTCGGCAGGTTGCCCGTGCCCTGGCAGGCGTTGCTTCTTTCCGTCGCAATTTATGTGGCCTTGCCTCTGGTAGCCGGTTACTTCTCCCGTAAACTGATCATTGCCGCCAAAGGTGAGGAGTGGTTCAAGGAGAAGTTTCTTCATGTGCTTACGCCCATTACCATCGTTGCCTTGCTCACCACACTGGTGCTGCTGTTCAGTTTCAAGGGGGACGTAATCATTGCAAACCCATTAACCATTCTCTGGATTGCCATTCCCCTGTTCCTGCAGACCGTGCTGATCTTCGGTCTGGGGTACTGGTTTGCAAAAATCCTCAATTTCACCTATGAAGATGCCGCACCTGCTGCTATGATCGGTGCTTCCAACCACTTTGAAGTTGCCATTGCGACGGCGGTCATGCTGTTCGGTCTTTCATCGGGTGCTGCGCTTGCGACGGTGGTCGGCGTGCTCATTGAAGTACCGGTCATGCTGATGCTGGTAGGTATCTGCAAGCGTACTAAAGGTGCATTCCGGCCGGCAGAGGTCGCTTCTTGATGTTCCTGGTCGGTTGAGTAGTGGCGCGAGGGGGCATTCTTGTGGCGGTCGGTGCCGGGAGAGGCATCCCCAGCCACTTTTTACGCAACCAGATCAGCGGGTATGAAACAGGTTCCAGCAAAGGAGATATGCAAACAGAGTCATGGAGAGTACTGAACCGCACTGTAGTAAATCGTGTTTTGAAGCGGAGTTGCTGCCGGCGTTACGGAGTTATCCATCCCGTTTGTTCGTGGAGGTAACTACCCGCTGCAACATGAAATGCCAGATGTGTGTCAAGCAGAGCATGGGTAGCGGCCTGGAGGAGAGCGACATGTCCTTCGAGACCTTTGCGGCCATTGAGCCAGCCCTTCCTCGGGCAGAAGCACTTCTGCTGAACGGTATCGGCGAATCCCTGCTCCATCCTGACCTGGAGGCGTTCATTCGCAGAGCGAAACAGTTGATGCCCCCCGGAAGTTGGGTAGGTTTCCAATCAAACGGACTGCTCCTCGACGATGTCCGAGCCGAATCGCTGGTTCGATCCGGTCTCGACCGGATCTGCCTTTCCCTGGACGCCATCTGCCCCGATATCTTTCGCACCATCCGCGAGGGTGGGGAAGTGGAAGATTTGGAACTGGCCTTCAGGGCCCTGCGAAAGGCCAAAGAGCGACATCCCGGTTCCCGGTTGCGGATCGGTGTAGAGTTTGTGGTAATGCGTGACAACATTCACCAACTGCCCGACGTGCTCCGCTGGGCGTCATCCCGGGGCGTTTCCTTTGCCGTTGTCAGTCACCTGCTCCCCTACGATCCCAACCATGTGGCGCAGATCGCCTATGAATAT
>CAYSWG010000209.1:0-286 GCA_964434465.1 uncultured Geobacteraceae bacterium | reverse complement strand
GGAGGCAATTGCCCTGTTTACCCTCTGGCGCAAGCGGGCGGAGGAACAGGGCATCGATACCAGCAATTTTTTCCATGTGTACCACTGTAAGTACGTCCGCACTCCCGAAGAGCAGCATATGGTCGGTTTCATGCTCGGGATGATCCATGAGGCACGATCACGGGATATTTTCCTGCACATCGAGAATCTCCTGAAACGGGATGTGGCGTTGACCGATCTGGTGGAGGAAACCTTTGCCCGGGCCCGGGCCGTGGCGGAAGAGACCGGCCTTGACCTGCGCTTGCCG
>CAYSWG010000208.1:0-4922 GCA_964434465.1 uncultured Geobacteraceae bacterium | reverse complement strand
GCAGCAGGTATCCGTCTATGCCCGAGTAGCGCCCGAGCACAAGCTGCGCATCACCCACCAGCTGATCCGTCACGGCGAGACGGTGGCAATGACCGGCGACGGCGTCAATGACGCCCCGGCGCTGAAGGCGGCCCATATCGGCATCGCCATGGGCACCACCGGTACCGACGTGGCCAAGGAGGCCGCCGATATGGTCCTGGCCGACGACAACTTCGCCAGCATTTTCAACGCGGTCAAGGAAGGACGGGTCGTCTTCGACAATCTGCGCAAGGCTACCTTTTTTCTGATCCCCACGGGCATTGCCGCCATCATCTCCATCATTGGCGCCATGTTTTTTGCCGTACCGATTCCCTATCTGCCGGCGCAGCTGCTCTGGATCAATCTGGTCACCAACGGTCTTCAGGATGTGGCCCTGGCCTTCGAGCCGGGCGAAAAGGGCATCATCGACCGTCCGCCCCGCGACCCGAAGGAAGGAATCATGTCGCGCCTTCTCGTGGAGCGCACCATTCTCGTAGGATTCATAATATCCATCGGCGTTGTCTGGAACTACCTGATCGCTCTCCAGGAGGGGGCCTCCCTGGAAAAGGCCCGCACCATTGCCGTCACTACCATGGTCTTTTTCCAGTTTTTCCAGGCATGGAACAGTCGTTCCGAGTACCGGTCGGTTTTCCGTATCAACCTGCTCAGCAACCCGTTTCTCTTCTACAGCATGATTGCCGCCGTCTTCGCCCAACTGGCGTTCATCTATGCGCCTCCCCTGCAGTGGGTGTTCCGCACGGTACCCCTTACCGGAACAGATTGGCCGCGCATCCTGGCGGTTTCGTCTACAATCACTGTTGTGGTAGAACTGGACAAATGGTTGCGGCGCATCAGCGCCTCCACGCCCCCCCAATGCGGACACAAGGAGAACTGAGATGACCCACGCAACAAGCGACACCAAACAACCATCGCCACCGGTACCGGAGGCCGCCGACACGGCCCCGCCGCGGAAATCCCCGACCAGAATGATTCGCAGCCATTGGCGTTTTGTCGGGTTCACTCTCCTGCTCATGATGCTCATTGGCACCTATCTCTGGAAAAATTTCGCCGTCTCCCGGGCAAAGGCACAGCTGGTCAGGCAGGCGGCAGCGGTCATCACCACACAGAACGAATCGGCCCTGCGCCTGGCAGCCATGCCACTGGTCTGGGCGGTACGCAGTGAAATGCTCCGCGGCAATTACGACCAGATAAATCAATACCTTGCCCAGTTGGTCCAGGAACCGAACATGAAGGAAGTCATTGTTGCCCGCACTGACGGAAAGGTCCTCGCCGCAACGGACAAGAAACGGGAAAGCGCGCCCCTTACCCAGGCTTTCCCTGAGGCAATGCTGCGGGTGGAAACCATCGCCGTGAGCAGGCTGGAGAACGATGATATTCTGGTTGTCGCGCCACTCCTCGGCCTGAACGACAGGCTGGGGACTTTGCTGCTGGTCGCTGCACCGCCGGCTTACACCCTCGATGCGCCATCCCGCTAGCGCCATGCTGTCCGACACGAGAAGCACCGGCGGATACCGGCTGTTATGACGGCACTGTTTTTCAAGTTGATCGGCGGCATCGGCCTGTTTCTCATGGGCATGGTCCTTTTGACCGACGGGTTGAAGGCATTTGCCGGGGAATCATTGCGCCGGGCCCTGATCCGCTTCACCGGCCGTCCCAGCAAGGCATTCGCCGCCGGCGCCGTGGCAACCTCACTGGTCCAGTCATCTAGTGCCACGACGGTTGCGGTTATCGGCTTCGTCAGTGCCGGTCTGTTGACCTTCCCGCAAGCGGTCGGTGTCGTCATAGGCGCCAGTCTGGGTACAACCAGCACCGGCTGGATCGTCTCCGTGCTCGGCCTGAAGATAAGTATCGGCTTTTATGCCCTGCCCCTGGTGGGTATTGGCGCGTTCCTTCGCCTGCTGGCCAAGGAAAGGTGGCAATCCTTCGGCACTGCGCTGGCCGGCTTCGGTCTGATCTTTATCGGCATCGAAACCCTGCAGGATGCCATGGGCGGCCTTTCGGGCTTTTTCTCCCTGGCCGCCCTTCCCGGTACGGGATTGTCCCGGCACGGTGTGGCCCTGCTGATCGGCACGATCATGACCGTGATCATGCAATCCTCCAGCGCAGCGGTTGCCACAACCCTGACGGCACTGCACACCGGCACGCTCAATTTCGAGCAAGCTGCGGTACTGGTCGTCGGCGCAGCCATCGGCACAACGGTTACCGGCACCCTGGCCGCCATCGGTGCAAATACCGCGACCAAGCGCACTGCCCTGTCCCACGTGCTGTTCAACGTAGCGGCCGGAATAATTGCCATTGCCCTGCTGCCACTGTTTCTCTGGGGAATCCGGCTTGCCCAGCGGCATCTGGGCCTTGATCCGGGCGCCATGAGTCTTGCCGCGTTTCACACGGCATTCATTGCCCTGGGAGCGGCAGTCTTCCTGCCCGGGATAGCCCACTTTTCCACGTGGATCGAACGGATACTCCCCGAAAAAGGCCCCCTGTTGACCCGGCATCTGGACCCGGCAGTACTCGCTGTTCCAGCCGTTGCCCTGGAAGCCACCCGCAGAGCGCTTTGCGAAACGGCCTGCGCGACATTTCTGCTGCTGAGTCGCCTGCTCGGTGATACTCAGAAGACGTCGACAGAACTTTCCACCACCGAAGTCCGCCAGGCACTCGTCGAAACCAGGCAGTTTCTCGCCAGAATCCCCGCCGGTACCGAAGGGCAACCACTGTCTGCCTCCCGTGTCTACCAGGTACACGCCATTGACCACCTTGCCCGACTCCACGCCACAATAACTCCCCCGGAGGGTCTGTTCCATGGGTCAACCGAGGTCATGCTCGGTGCGCAGTTGAACCTATGCCAGGACCTGCTCCAGAAAGCAGAAGCCGGGCTCCATGGTCACAGTCAACCAGGCTGGGTCCCTGTTCTGGAGGCAACATCCCAGGACATGGCAACCCTCCACCGGTTGGGACGACCGGAACTGCTCAAAAAAACCGCTGATGGCGATCTGGACCCTGAAACCACCTTGGAAACCCTGGATGCCTTACGCTGGTTGTACCGAACCGGCTACCATGCCTGGCGCATTTGCCACTATCTCGGCGACACAAACATACCCCGGCAGCCAGGCAACGACGAGCATGAACAGGACGATGCTTGACGGGATTTGTCAATTTGTATATGGTGCCGCACTATCTGAACAGAAATTCACTGTTCTGACCATGGGGTGACAAGGGGGGAGTTATGACACATCGAACAATTCGCTGCTGGTTGGCTATGCTGGTGCTGGGCATCACGTTCTGTGCAACGCCACAGGCCCAGGCAACGGAAGGTGGTGGTGGCGCCTATCCCAATGGCGCCGAAGATTTCATGTCCGGGGCGGTACCACCGCCGGGAACCTATTTCATCAACTATTTCAACTACTATTCGGCCGACCGGTTCAAGGACAACAACGGCAGGAACCAGCCCTTTGCCTTTGACGTCGATGTCTATGCCAATGTCTTCCGGCTGATCCATGTCACCAACAAAAAGGTCTTCGGCGGTTTCTGGGGCATGCATATCTTCCTGCCCCTGCTGAAAGTTGATGTGCACAAATCGCCGCACCCGGCTGACAGAGGCTCCAGGGAGGGCCTCGGTGACATCATCATCGACCCCTTCATCCTCTCCTGGCACGGCAAGAACTGGCATATCGCCACCGGGATCGACATCTACTGCCCCACGGGCAGCTACGACAAAAACCGGGCAGCCAATCTGGGCCGCAACTACTGGACGTTCGAACCAATCATTGCCGGCACCTATCTGACCGACTCGGGCTTCGAGGTATCCGGCAAGTTCATGTACGATTTCAACACCAGGAACAACGACACCGATTACCAGTCCGGCCAGGAGTTCCACGTGGACTACAGCATCGGCCAGCAGATCGGTCCGCTGAAAATCGGCGCCGGGGGCTACTACTACCAGCAGACCACCCGCGACAAGACAAGCGGGCCGGTCAATTTTGGTAAAGGCATGACCGTCTCGGTCGGCCCCCAGGCGAAATACGACTACAAAAACATGAGCCTGACCTTCAAATATCTCTTTGAAGTTGAAACAAAGAATCGTCCCCAGGGCGACAACCTCTGGGTAAAATTCCTCTACGCGTTCTGAGCCGAGGATTTCCTTGCCGCAGGCACGGGACGGCGACTCGCCCGTCCCGTGCCTGTTTCTTCCGCAATGCCGTATTATTTCATCAGTTCCGACAGCAACGTGCCGCCGATACCGATATTCTCCCTCGGCATTTCATTGATGAGTACAATGAATTTCTCCTGGGGAATCTCTGTTGCCGCACTGGCTGCGACAGTCACCGCCTGCACGAGCTCCGCCTTTTTCTCCGTGGTCATGGTACTGATATCGATTGTTATTACCGGCATAGCCCTTACTCCTTTCCCTGATTAGTGGCATGGGGCCCAGCCCATGAGCTGGTAAAACTACCCCGCCGCACCCTAGTGATGTACAGCTCGGCCACTGTTGAACCGATCCGATCTTTGCCCGCCAGAGACTATACCCGGACAACGACCACGGTCGAGGGCTGCATGCTGCCCATGAACTGCAGGGCACAGCAAGCAGTTTTTCCGGACCGGGGCCTTGTGGCTGCCACTACTGCATCAGCAGGGTCAGGAGCAGCTGGGCCAGGAGGATCTTGACGATGGTCGCCACCGGATAGACCGAGGCATACCCAACAGTCGGCAGTTCATTGCGACTCTGTTCAAGGGCGTAACCAAGGACCGACGACTGGGTCTGTAACCCGGCCAGCATGCCGATCAGCAGACCCATGGGAATCTTCAGCACCCGGTAGCCGATCCAGAGCATGCTGACGGCAGTGGTGACGGTAATGACCAGACCGGTAACAAAAAGTTGCAGCCCA
>CAYSWG010000207.1:0-4944 GCA_964434465.1 uncultured Geobacteraceae bacterium | reverse complement strand
ACTCAGCCTTCAGGTGTGTTTACGCTGGTGGTTGGAACGTATGTGCTAAAGCCTACGGTTCTCGCTGATAAAGCGAAATTGGAGAAAGTTGGCTTGCGCCCGGAGATCTCCGAAGGGAAAAAAAAGGACCAGTCCATGAATCGTTTGCTGATAGCCGACGTCTCGACCCTTTCCGTGGCGCGGGCTGAATTGCAGCGGGTGCAGAAAGAGAGCAGCGCTGCCTTCATGGTGAAGGAAAATGACAAATATCTTGTCTATGCCGGCTCATACTTTACCGCCGACCGGGCCGTGGAAGAGCAGAAGCGACTTCGGGAAAAGGGTTTCATGCCAATCGTCAAGACGTCCGCGGTTCCTGTTTCGACCTATGTGCTCAAAGTGGGGCGGTATGCCTCCCGGCAGGCGGCCGCGAAAGAAGTATCCCGGTTACAAGCCATGGGTTTTAACCCCCTGGTGGTTGCTGCACCGGTTCAATGATTTCGGGAACGGGAACAATGGGCGAAGGCGGCACGACGGTCAAAATTTCTCAGACGGCCGCACGGTACGTGCGACAGGACACCCCCCGTGAGGAGCGGTTGCAGGCTGCACAGGGGCGGATTGCTCTCCCCTTTCAGGAAATTCCCCTGGTGCTGTTTTTTCTCTCTCGCGACACGGACCCGGAAGTCAGGGCTGCGGCTCTTGCGGGTCTGCAGAATATTGCTGAAGATACCTTGTTTTCCCTTTGTGATGACCCGGAAGCGCACCCCAAGACCCTCGAGTTGCTTGCACGGATGCACTGCGCAAATGCCGCGCTATTGGAGCGTATAGCCAACAATCCCGGCTGTGATACCCTTTTGCTCCAGTTTCTTGCCGAGCGGGGTTGCAGGGGAGCACAGGTAAAGATTGCCGCCATTGCTCCGGCGCAAAGTCCTTTGGTCCAAGATCCTGCAGAACAATCTGAAACACCTGCCGAAGAGGAGGAAGAATTTCTGAGCAAGTTTCAAATGGCTCAGGAAATGGGGATTTCCGAAAAGATAAAAATTGCAATGACCGGAGATAAAGAGTGGCGCATGCTTCTGGTCAAGGACACCAACAAGCTGGTTTCCGGGGCAGTCATAAAGAACCCGCGTATCACTGAGGCCGAAATATTGCTGCTGTGCAAGTCGGCTTTGAACAATGACGACTTGTTGCGGGAAATCTGCGGCAACAAGGAATGGACGAAAAATTACCAGATAAAAAAAGCACTGGTGGAAAACGGCAAAACACCTTTGCCTGCCGCTCTGCGTTTTCTTGGCAGTCTGACAGAGAAAGATCTTGCCATGCTGGCCAAAAGCAAAAGTGTTTCTTCGGTGATTTCCACCCAGGCCAGAAGGGCGCTGCTCAACAAAAATAAGGAGAAATAGGGGGGGCTTCCATGGCTCTGATTCATGACATCAAACGGGAAATCCATGCGAAAATCGTTTATTACGGTCCCGGCTGCAGCGGCAAGACTACCAATCTGGAATATGTCTACAACAAGTTGAAGCCGGAGTATCGTGGTGCCTTCAAGTTCATGAACACACCTCACGGCAGGATGGTTTTCTTTGATTTCATGCGGCCGGAGCTTGCCGGCATCAAGGACTATTCCCTTCATTTCCACCTGTATACCGTCCCCGGGAATGTGGAGAATGCCGCGTTGTGGAAAAATGTCCTCAAGGGGGTCGATGGCATCGTATTCGTGGCTGACCTGGATCCATCCAGAACTCTTGAGAATGTCCGCAGCCTGGAAAGCCTTCATCACTACCTGTCAGGGCATGGCGAGGAATTTTCCCGCGTACCCTGTATTGTGCAGTGCAACAAGAAGGATTTGGGCGCCGCCCAATCTCCGGACGATATCCGGTCACTGTTCGGAACAGAGCACATTAAATTTGTCGCTGCTTCGGCACGGTCCGGCGAGGGTGTTTTGTCCGTTCTTTCGGAAATGGTGAAATTGGTTATTCAAAAACTGCGGGACTTGCCCGTTGGGGAGGAACAGACGACGGAAGAGTCGGTCAGTGAATCATTGCCGGCAGCAGACTCGGCTGTGGAGTCGGTATCGGCTGTCGGGGAGGAATCCGAGCCGCTGTCCGAAAGAGGTGAAGCATTTTTCCCTGCGACCATGCGATTCCCCTCTCTTGCCCAGGAGCAACCTGACCACGCCGACACGGTGGAGTTGCCGGCAGGTGGGCAGGATGCGGCGGCTGTCTCCGGGCAGGGGGAGTCTTTGGCTGAAGCTGCGCATGGGGAAGAGTCAGTTCTTGTCTCGACGGAGCTAGAGATGCCTGCCCCGCTGCAGGAGACGCAGGATGCCGTTTTCCCGCCTGCAGATGCCGCTGCGGAAGAAGAGGGCACTCAGTCCGTTCCGACCGAGGAGGAAGCAGGGACGCCCTGTGCGCTGGAAGAACCGACTGTGCACCTGGAGCAGGGTCTCATGGCTGTGGAGGACGGGTGGTATCGCCAGACGATTGTTGTCCGATTCGGTGAAAAAGAAAAGCGTTTTGCCCTGACTCTCAGCCTGACTCTTGAATAACATCTTCTGCGCGGGCGACAGCGAGCAGCCTGGCGCCCCAATACAGCATACTGTTGCCAGGGGCTGAGACGCCGCAAGATGTGGAGTATTCATGGGACTTGATCCGACAATCATTGTGCGACTGTTCCTTTCGGCGTTTCTTGGCGGACTGATTGGTCTGGAACGCGAAATCCACGGACGACCGGCGGGGTTCAGAACCCACCTCCTCGTATCGCTTGGCTCCTGCATGTTCACAGTCGTTTCCTTGTATTTCCAGCATCTTGCGGGTAATTCCGGCGGCAGTGCTCCCATTGCTGCCGATCCGGGGAGGATTGCCGCACAAGTGGTAACTGGTATCGGCTTTCTTGGTGCCGGGGCGATAATTCGCGATAAGGCGTCAATTCGCGGGCTGACGACTGCTGCGTGTCTCTGGGTCGCTGCTGCGGTCGGCATAGCTTGCGGAGTTGGCATGTATGGAACTTCCCTGACGGTCACCCTTATTGCAATCGGCTCACTGCTGCTCCTGAAAAAAGTCGAAGATTCCTTACGGCGGGACACGTATAGCGGGGTGAAGATCTGGAGCGTCGACCGGGAAGGGCAAATGGCACGTGTTGAGGGTATGCTTGCCGGGTTCGGCATGCGCATGCTCAATGCCTGTGTCGAACATGATCTGGAAAAGCAGGAAGTGTATTTTGAATTTGAGCTGAAGTTGACCAGTCGCGAGGCTGGCTATCGGGTTGTCGATTCCCTGCTGGTCCTGGAGGGGATGAAGAAGATTCGCCTGGAATAGGCAGCACCGTCACATTTCGGGAGGCAGTTCATTTTCTTCGGACTTTCTGCTGTAGACCAGCCTGATATTAATGCGCCTTATCAGATCATCGATTTGCCGGATCTTCTCTTCGTACTCCTTCAGGTAGTAGGCCTGTCTCTGGGTGTTGTGAAACGTCACGCCTTCCTTGAGCATGTCGACCCGTAATTGGGCAACTTTTTTCATTGTTTCAAGCACTTCCTGGGCATCAGCCATTGTCGGCTTCCTCGTTGTTGGTGATTGGAGGGACTATCCCTTGATGGGTGCACCGAGTCTGGCGTTTGCCAAAGTGCGCAGGGGATCCAGCAGGTGGTAGGCAACGGCGAGTCCGCCCCTGCCGGTCCCCAGTTCCACATCGTTTTCGTACCCATGGAAGTCTGACCCTCCGGTCAGAACCAATCCAAGTTCGCGGCACAGGTGTTCCAGAAACATCATATCGTCTTTGTAGCAGTAATTGTTATACACTTCCAACCCGTCAAGTCCCAGTTGAGCCAGTTCTTTTACCAGTGTCGCCAGTATGGTGCGGTCCTGGGAGATGCTTTGCGGGTGGGCCAGGACGCTGACACCGCCAAGCCTTCTGATTTCGGCCGTGGCTTCATCCAGGGGAAAGCAGCGTTTCGGGATGTCGCAGGGGTGCAGGTAGCGGGTAAACGAGTCCTGGACATGACGGGCCAATCCCTTGTCTACGAGAACGCGGGCGATGTGCAGACGGCTGACAGCGCCGTGTGCCGAGTCAATGACATCATCAAAGGAGATGGGTGATTTGCGTTCTCCAGCCAGCTTGTCATTGATTTTGTCAACAATGGCCTTGGCACGCAGGTCGCGAGCCCGGCGGAACTCTGCCAGTCTGCCGGCGAACTGGGCGTCTTCGTGGTTAATGAAATAGCCCAGGAGATGCACATCGCGAAAATGCCGGTAGCCAATGGAGAGTTCTACTGCCGGGATGATTTCAACACCGTGCCTGCACCCTGCTGCCAATGCTTCGTTAATGCCGGACACCGAGTCATGGTCGGCGATGGCGATTGCCGTCAGTCCTTTTTCTGCGGCCAGCGTCACAATCTGTGTCGGTGTGCGTGTCCCGTCTGAGTGCACGGTATGGATATGGAGGTCCATGAAACGTTTCATGAAGCTGCCTTTCCCGCGAAGTTCAGCAGAGTATAGGGGAGAATGAGCGATACTTCAACCGTCTTGGTAGCCGGAATCTGATTTGCGGGAAAATTGGTGAGCAAAACATTCGACAACGAAATATGCACAGTGCGCAGTGTCGCGGTTTCCTGAGGTATGCCCATGAAGGCTCGACAGATTCATGAAACCATGGCACTGCTTGCACAAGCTGCCGCGTCCTGGCAGACACCAGCCGTTACCATAGTCTCCCAGCGGGGAGGAAGTCCGTTCAAGGTGCTTATTTCCTGTCTCCTGTCATTACGTACCCAGGACAGGACGACCAATGTGGCCTCGGAGCGGTTATTCTCCCTTGCCGACAATCCATCCGCCATGATGCGCCTGATGCCGGAGGACATAGAAAAAGCCATTTACCCGGTAGGCTTCTACCGCACCAAGACGGCAACCATTGTGGAGATCTGCCGGACGTTGCTTTCCCGTTATGGGGGCGCCGTTCCGGACTCCCTGGAAG
>CAYSWG010000206.1:1188-4974 GCA_964434465.1 uncultured Geobacteraceae bacterium | reverse complement strand
GCCACCGCGCCCGCCGCCGCCGTCGTCGCGTCCTCGGTATAGATCGAGCGCAGCGACGGCAGAATCGGCGCGGCCATGCCGACGAAGGCCAGCGTCAACGCCTTGATTTCCCCGGCCAGATCATGCGAAGGCGCGGCCGCTTCCGCCGCTTGACCTGGCTGATTCGGCGCGACTTCCGCGCCCACTTGCGCCTCAAGAGCCGCCAGTTCCGCCGCCTGTTCCTGCGGCATTTGCTGCCCCTGTTCCGGCTTCATATCGCCGCCCCGTACAGAATGTCGAGCAGCGGATTACCCGGCCGCTTTGGTGCCGGCTTGGCGGCCGGCGGTTCCGGTTCCAGCTTTGCGGCCGGCTTTTCCGCCGGCTTTTCCGGCGCGGTATCCGTTACCGGCGCGGCCTTCAAATGCTTGCGCATGGCGGCTTCCTGTTCCGCCGTCCGCGCGAAAAACTGCGCGTTGCAGCCATCGGCACACCAGCGATAGAGCAGGCCGTTTTTCTGCGCCTTGATTTCGGCCCCGGCCGCGCCGCACTCCGGGCATGCCATCGTCCCCAGCGTTTCACGCCTTGCCATCGCCAGCCCCTTTTTTCAGCGCGTCAACTTCCGCCGCCAGATCGCAGACCAGCGCCGACAATTCCGCCAGCAGTTCACGCGCCTTCTGCGGGATGATCGGCACGTAGACCAGCGCCGATTTCAGGTTCATTTGCAGCCTTGCGGCTCGTTCCGTCAATTCCATTTCGCCATACCTCCCAGCTTTCCCGCGTCGCCTTTTCTTCCTCTGTTTCGCGCGGCAACGAAAAACGCGAAAAACCGACCCCAACCGACCACGGCGGCAGGCTTTCCCTCGTCCCTTCCTGCCCACTGCGCGTACAGTTATTGACACGAGTCCGAGAACCCCGAAAACCCACCCCGACCCCGGCGCGGCGACTCACTTCCCACCGATGCAGCCGCGAACAATGCGACCGCTCCCGCCGAACATCGAACACCCCGAACACCGCCCCCGGCGCGACCTCGCCATAGCGCGTTTCTGGCGCGGGCATCGGCTCCCCGTCGACGATCCTCTCGCCTTGGCGCGAATAGGCGCAGCGCAGCGGCAGATCGCGCCGCCTGACCGCCGGCCCTCCCATCACTTCCGTAAACGTCCGCCAGTTGCCGGCATCGGCAGCGGCCCGCGCCGCCTCGACTTCCGGCCCGCGCGCCTCGTCCGCCTCGCGCATGCGGCGCAGTTCGCGCCATACCCCGACCGGCGGCCCGCCGATCTGTTGAAACTGCCTGATGCCCCACGTGGACGCCCATGCTTCCACGCGTGGCGCAGTCGTCACAGCTTGCAGGTTGTCGCCCTCTAGATCGGCCTGCACCTGATAGCCGTCTATATTCTTCGAGACGTATTTCGCGATGTAGCCCGCTGCGGTTCCCTTCGCCGCGTCAATGGCAACGAACTTGCAGCGGTTCGCCTTCGCCCCGGCCTCGTCCGCATCCGTGCGCAGGAAGTAGCGGCGCAGAATCGCGCGCAGCCGGCCGACCGCCGACCGCCCAGCCGATAGCCAGCGATCCACGAACAGCAGCATGTGCCAATGTGGCGTTGCATCGTGGTGCGGCTCGACAATGCGGAAGCCGTACGGCCGCAGCCCGTACCGATGCAGCGCGGCGCGGCAGGCCGCCCATGTTTTCGAGAGGCAGCCTTGCGCCTCGCGAGGCGATGTTCCGTCGTATTTGTGATTGTCTATTGCCGCGCCGCCAGCGCCGATTTTCTTGGGGTGCATGCGGCTCGGGCAGGTCAACGTTATGAACTCGGCAGCATGCCCCAGCCCGTCCGCGATGCCCTCGAATCCCTTGATGCGCGTCATCAGTTCGCCGCGCCGTATCACCGGATTTGCAATCGAGCGTTCCGCCATTTCCGCCAGCGTGAAAGCCTCGCCCGTGTCGAGATTGATCGCGTCCGTCCCTTCCAGCGTCGCCGCGTTGCGCCGTTTCTGCTGCGCGCGCCGCTCAACCGTGGCGTTGCTGGCGTAGATTTCGCCGCGCCGATGCACATAGCCCAGCCTGATCGCTTCGCCTTCCAGCGCCCGCGCTTGCGCCTTGCGCAGCGCCCGCCGCCACCACTGCGCGTCCGTCATCCTCTTGACGGCCGGCGCGTCCGCGATGCCGACCCGCTTGCCGTTGCGCGTCAGCCGTTCCGGTTCCGGCGGCTTGACCGCATACCGATCACAGAAACGCGCCATGCGACCGCGCGCCGCTGCCAGCGTGCGCGGCGGCGCGTCCGCCAGATCGAAGCAGGCCCGCGCGCACTGGTGCGACATATCAATGATTTCCGCATCGGTCGCGCCAATCGGCACCCGCAGGCCCGCCATTCGCTCGACCGTATCCAGCAACCACAGATTTCCGGCGCGCAGAGATTCGGCGGTTTTCTTGGCATGCAGGCCGGCGACCCGGCCGCGCCATGCCTGCGGCACCATGGCGAGCTTTTCGGCCCGCCATGCGGATTCAGTTTGCAGCCGCACCAGCCGCCCCGATGATCTGCCGCGCCCGCTGCGCCGCCCGGTAAAGGTTATTCTTGAGCGTCGCACGAACGTCACCCGGCAGCGCGAACCACACCGCCGTCGTCGCGTAGCGCGTCGAGAGGCGCGAAACTTTCAGCCAGAATTCGCGCTCCCGCTCGTCCATCGCGCGCCACTCGTCCGCCATGCCGTCAGCCTGCATGCCCGTTGCCGCGTGAAACAAATCCAGCACGGCGCGGCCTTTTTCAGAGAGAACGGCAGCCATTCAGCCAGCCCCCCCCCTCCGCCGTCGCAAAGTCCGATTGCGACGGCAGCGGCAGATCGCCGCGCGCAAGATGCCCAGCCAGAGAGGCGAGAAAGAACGCATCTGCCGCCGCCCGATTCTGGCCTAGCTCATTCAGCACTTGACCAGCCCCAAACATTCGCGCTTCCACGTCCCTGAAATCTGGATGAACCGTCGCCCCGTACACAAACCCCTTCGCCTCATCCCTTCCGGTTTCGATTTCAAACCTCGTCCAAAGACGCAGCGCTAGCCTTTCAACGGCGACACATGATTTCGGCACCCGGCCCCGCGTCATGACGCCACCCGCCGCCGCCGAAATGTCGGCGCGCGCCTGATTGATTGCCTTCATGGTTTGCCCTCTCGTCCATCCCCTCCGGTAGCCCTGCATGCAGGACACCGTGAGGCGGGGAAAGGGATAACCCGTTTTTTCGTCTTGCCGGCCCGGTTTGGCCTCAGACGCCCCACGGCGAGGGCGAACGCTACCTATTTTTTTCTATTGCGCGCACCGATGTAGTTGCGCATATACTCTTTAAAACATGCTCACAGGTGCATTTTTTATTCGACAATAATATGGATTATGCGAAGTACCACACGCATAACCTACTGATCGCATTGGATATCGTCTTTCAACGATTTAACCAATGTAATCTAAATCACTACATGCGCTTTACCTGTTTCAGTTACAGAATAATCCATAATTCGACCACAATAAAATCATGCCGAAATCACAGAAAAAACGCCTTTCCGCCGTCCTCTCGCTCAGTCCGAAGCACGTTAAACGCATCAAGAGACAACCCATCCAGCTCCCCCTATCTACAATGGAGCAGTCCGTCACTACCGCCGAAATTGATCTATGGTGCGAAGTTATCGCCACCAATATCAGCCCCGCCCGCCGCGCAGCCTATGCCAAGAATTACAATGTCGCCGCGAAGATCATCGCCGCAAAGAACGCCGGACAATGGCCGCCCGTTCCGGTACAGAATCCGCTAAATTCCATCCTTCCGCCGCCT
>CAYSWG010000206.1:0-1174 GCA_964434465.1 uncultured Geobacteraceae bacterium | reverse complement strand
AACTTAGGAGCATTCCATGCGTACCCTTGCAATCCTGACCGCCGCCGCCGCGCTTTCCGCCTGCGCCTCTAGCCATACCGCCCCGGCGCAATCGTTCCGTCCACGCGGCGCGGATGCCGCGCTACAGATCGCCGGCAAGATCGACCGCAGCGAATCATTCCTGACTGCTGACCATGCCCTTACCGTCACGATCAACGGCCGCGAAGCCGTTTCCGGTTCCATCGGCACCGGCACGCGCGACCTTGGCGGCTCGTTCGCCGGCAAGCCCGTTGCCGCGCTTTGCAACCGACAAGGCGACATGAGCGGCAGTTACTCGATCCATTGCCGCATTGTCGTCGACGGAGAATTCGCAACGACCCTGACATTCTAACCCTCCGCAGCAATAAAAAAGGCCGGGTTCCCCCGGCCTTTTTCTTGCCCGCTGCCCTGGCTTACTTCTTCGCCTTCGCCTTGACGATGCGGCCGCCCTTGGCGTAGCTGTAGCCCTTTTTCAACTTCCCCTTGCCCTTGGTGCCTGCCGCCTTGCTGATGCTACGCTTTTTCATGGTCTAGACCTCCATCAATGCGCGGTTTCGATATGACGGTCAATGCGCTGTAACGCATTGTCCGCCGCCTTTTGCGCCGCCTCGGCGCGGATTTTCGCGGCCGTCAAGTCCGACCTGATTGCCCCATAGACCCCGAAGGCGACACCAATCGCGACGACCAGTTGCAACAGGAATTCCGGCGTCACGATGCGCCCTCAGACCGGCGGCGGCGCGCGATGCACCAGCCGCACGACGAACAGCACGTTGACCGCGAGCAGCGTTCCCCAGAACGCGAGATCGCCATAACTGACCGTGATGAATGCCTCGTCTTTGTTAGTGGCCAACCACAGCGCGATCGGAGTGAGCGCCGCTACCACGGCCGCCAGTTGCGCCACAACCGACACCGCGCCGCCGATCTTTTCGCCCGCCTTGCCGGTCAGAATTCCGGCGATGATCTCAAGTATTCCCACGCCTTCCCCTCAGTCGAACAGATACCGCAGAAAATCCCCGGCCGAGCAGGAGAACGAAGCATCCCACGTCCGCCCCGCCGCCTTGTCGACTTCGCATTGCGTTCGACTGGTGCGCGGCACGCCGAGCGCCCCGCCGGCAAGGTTCCCGGCCTCGCCGATAAAGCCGCCCGCCAGCGACCA
>CAYSWG010000205.1:0-5016 GCA_964434465.1 uncultured Geobacteraceae bacterium | reverse complement strand
CCGGAAGGCCGCATGAACTGCAAATCAGTGTCCAATCAACTGCGGGCGGTACAGTGGGATTTAGCCTGCCGGGCTATCGGAAACCAGAATAATACCTGTGCCCATCATTACCTCCAAAGGGGACTGCCGCCTTCAGGCGGCAGGGGAATTTGGGAAGTTGATTTTGCGTCAACCGGAGTAGAAGTCTGCGCGTTGGTTACTGCGTGACCTCTCGTTACGCCAAGAATGCCGGAGCTGTTTTCTCGCTCAAATATCACCTTGTCTGGTGTCCGAAGTACCGGCGCTCCGTACTGACCGGCGACATCGAACGGCGCCTCAAGGAGTTGTTGCGCGAGGTTGCCAGCGAGCATGACTGGACGCTGCATGCGATGGAAGTGATGCCGGACCACGTACACCTGTTTATTGAGAAACGTCCCGAGTGGGCGGTGACCGAGGTGGTCAACCGGCTCAAGGGTGTCACGTCGCGGACCTTGCGCGAAGAGTTTCATTCGCTGGTAACACGGCTGCCGACGCTGTGGAGCCGCAGCTATTTCGCGGCGACCGTCGGCGCGGTCTCTGAGGCGACGATCCGCCGTTACATCGAGGCTCAAAAGGGCGTCTGAATGCTGCGAAACTACCGGTTCCGTCTCTACCCGACCGCTGCGCAGGAAGCGCAGCTCGAAGCGATGCTGGGCGCGTTCTGCGACCTCTACAACGCCGCCCTGCACGAGCGTATCGACTGCTATCGCAAGACCGGCCGATCCCTCAACTACTACGACCAGGCATTCGAGTTGAGGGCTGTCCGGGAGGTCGACGAACGCCTCGCCGGCAGTTCCTTCTCCGCCCAGCAGCAGCTTCTTCGTCGTGTCGACAAGGCGTTCAAGGCATTTTTCGCCCGGGTGAAGCGAGGCGACAAGCCTGGCTTCCCTCGCTATCAGGCCAAACGGCGCTTCGACAGCATCGAGTTCCGCGTCGGCGATGGCCTGACCTTGAAGAAGGATGGCCGCATTGGTCTGACCGGGATCGCCGGCGCGATCAAGATCAAGCGGCATCGAGAGATTCCCGAAGGCGCCAAGCTCGGACATGCGATTGTCAGCCGCAACGGAGGGCATTGGCACGTCTCGTTCCTCGCAACGCTGCCGGATGCGGCAGTACCGGAGCGCGAGTTCTCGCCGATCGGCATCGACCTGGGCGTAACGAACCTGGTGGCGCTGTCCGATGGCAGAATGGTGCCCACGCCGAAGTGGGCGCGTGAGGCGGAAGCAAAGCAGCGGCGGCATCAGCGGCGCATCGCCCGGCGCCAGCGGGGCTCTGTCCGCTGGAAGAAGGCCAAGGCCGATTACGCCAGATTCTCGCGGCGCGTCGCCAACCAGCGCAGGGATTTCCTGCACAAACTCTCGACCGGCATTGTGCTGGAACATTCGCATATCGCCGTCGAAGATTTGGATGTCCGCGCCCTGGGGCGCGGCATCCTTGCGAAGGATGTTTTGAATGCTAGCTGGGGATCGTTCCTCGCAATGCTGCGCTACAAGGCTGCAAGCGCCGGTAGCGTGGTCGAGGCCGTCGATCCTCGTCACACGTCGCAAGCGTGCTCGGCATGCGGCAGCGGCGTGCCCAAGACGCTCTCCGAGCGCCGGCACGCCTGCCCGCATTGCGGCTACAGCGCTGATCGGGATGTGAACGCGGCTCAGAATATCCTCCTGAAATCGAGTTTCATGGGGCTCGGATCGAGCCTTCGTGCGCAAAGCGAACCCGAAGTAAGAGTTGAGCTTGCACGAGAAGCCGTCTGCTTTAGCTGACGGAGTGGTCACAGTTGATTTCGGCATTGCGCGTGGTTAAATGAATTTTCAAAAACATTCAAGGCCTGAAACATGTCTTCTTCATTGCTGCCCCGTAACGGTGGCGTAGCCGCACGCGACTGGCGCCGCTCCATAGCGGCCAGTGCCGAGCGCTGCGACGACTCGATCCGCACCCTCAAATTCCCGCTCGATGGAGCGACGGTGGATTGGAATGCAGCCCGGCAGCTGCATGAAGTGGTCGCCGGCAATGGCGACGGCAGCCTGATCAACTTTCTTTACACCCTGCTCCTCAATGGCTTCCGGGTCTTCGGCAAGCAGGCGACGACGGAATCATTCCGCAACAACGCCATCCTTGACGATACGAGCTGGAAAGCTGAGGTGTGCGCCGCCTCGCCGCTGACGCTGGCGAAAGACGCCTTTGTTCCTTCCGTCATTTACCAGCGCCTGCTGGTCGCCCCGCGCGCAGTGGGCGGAAAGGACTCGGGTTTCAAGCCGGAAGTCGTCGCCATCGAATACTCCAAATTCTTCTGCGGTGGCAAACATGGGGACGCGATCCCCGCGCCAGAGCGTGATTTGTTCGTTGCTATCGGCCGCGGCCTGTGCGACGCCTTCGCTTCATGGAAGGCGGTTGCCGGGGATGTTGCCGGCGCGGCAAAGGTCATTGACGCGACCCTGGCGCAGCTGGGGTATCCGGCCAGCCGCACTTCGCTCGCGCAGCGCATCGGGTCGATCAAGGCATGCGAGCCGGCCGGCACGGTCGCATTCGACCCTTCCTCGGCGTCCATCCCGGATGCGCACGGCGTCGAATCGAACCTGATCGTCGCGCTGGCGTTGTCAGCTGGACGCAGGGCAGGGCTAGCCGAGAAAAAGGAACTGACGCGTTTTGCGCAGGAATACTTCACCGGCGACGCCAACCATGGGGGGCTTGCGTGGTTGTTCGGGCGGGGCCTGGTCGAGTATTTCGGCAAGGCCACCCCGGAACAATGCCTGGATGATTTCGACATCCCCAAACAACGCCAGCCCGGCGTCGTTGCCGTGCTCGATGCGGCACGCGCCATTCCGGCCGCGTCGTCCTCGCTGCTGGGCGGCAAGAACTATTCCGCCTACCGATCCGGGATCGGCGGCACGCTGGCCAGCTGGAGCGCAAACTACATCACGCGGCTCTTTGATCTTGATGCGGTACTCACCGCACCCGCCACGCCGCTGTCCATGCCGGAAACCCTGCTGGCCGACACGCGCCTGTTCGAGGAAATCGGCATCACGCCGGACGAAATCAACGACCTGTGCCAGCGCGCTCTGGTTGAGCGCCCGGTGGCGCACGCAGCCTTGCAGCGACTGCTCGGGCATGGCGCAGGTTGCCGCGCCGACATCGAAACCGTCGAGGCCTACAACACCCTGTTGGACACACTGGCCGGGCTGCTCGCCGCGCTGGGAGAACGCATCAAGAAGGAAGTGTCCATCGCCGAGGCCGGCAAGGATGAAGCGGCGATCGAGCATCTGAAGAGCTACGCCTTCAAGACGCCGGAATGGATCAAACGCCTCGACAAGCTCAATCGCCTAGATTTGGCGCCCATTTCGCCCGAGTCCGTGCTGGACGCGGCAAGCCGCGAATTCAACCAGATTCATGAAGCCATGCACACCCACTACGCGCGCATCCAGTCGTGGACGCAGATGCACGGTGAAACGCTGTCGCCGCTCAAACGGCTGGCGGCCAGGGAAGCTGCGTACCTGCGCTCGGGCAAACTCAAGCGCAATCCGGACGAATACGCCTTCCGCGCCTGCATCGACATGCTGGGGCGATCTGCGCGCAAGTGCTCTGAGCCGATGCTGCGCCGGGTGGTCGACTTCTTCGTCCGGGAAGGAATATTTGCGGACCACTCCCATTGCAACCAATACTTTTTCAACCGCCGCGGCATGCTTTACAAGTCGCCCTTCGACAAGAATCCGCGGCAGGCATTTGCGATCTCCGCCGATTCCCTGTCCCGCGCCGCCGAGATCCTGTCGCGCTATGCGGACTTTTTGGGCCGCCTGCGCAAGGAAGTCATGGCTGAAGCCAAGCTCTCGCACCAGCGGGTGTCCGACCTGTACCGGCTCGAGCGCGCCCACTTCGCCATGTTGCTCACCGGCTTCCCGGAGGAGATTCCGACCGAACTGGCGCTCATCGATGAAGTGAAGGAAGTTTTCAATCTGCCCCTGCCTTTGCAGCTGCGCCTGGGTGGCGCCACGGTGTCTTCCGCGGTCATGCGCAGGATCTTCAACCACTACTACGTCGAGCTGGAGCGCCTGGTTGCGCTGCTGCTGCGGGACCGCTTCTTCGTGCGCGCCAAGTTTCAGCGCGCCGGCGACAACGCCTTCCTGTACGCCCCGTCTGCACAACCATGGAATGCGCCAACGCGTCTGTATCGGACAGGCAAGCCGATCGGTGAAACCATGCGCCGCATCGAGCGGGCCGCCGATGGCCAGCAACCGATCGATCCGCCGCTGGCGCTGGCCTATCTGGCGGACAACACCGAAACGTTGAACGATCCTTCGATTCGCGCCTATCTGCGCCAGGCGCCCCACGACTGGCATTTCCCGTGGCCTGCCGGGGCGGAAACCCGGGGCGTGACCTTCGACAAGGACGCTGGTTTTGCCAAACGGACAACCACCATGACGTCGTGCCGCCTGGTGGGTGGGCCGGCGTACAAGGGCATTCTTGACCAGATGGTCACCCAGCCGGAACTGATCACGGTGGGGGATGCCGCGATCCTGATCGACCAGTATTTTGAGCAAACCTCATTCCGCGACGCCGCTGGCCGCGTGATGACCCGGATCAACCCGGTCGAAGCCGTGGTCAATGTCGCCCTGCCGGTGACGCTCGCGAAGCCGCAGAAGGCCGCGCCATCGTTTTCCCGCTACGTCGCCATCGACCTGGGCGAGCGCGGTATCGGGTATGCCGTGTTCGAAGCCGCGACCCATCAGCTGGTCGATTCTGGACTGGTCAAGGTGCGCTCGATGCATCGCCTGGTGGGCGACGACAAGATCGGCAAGAAAAAACGCATGGAGGCGAACAAGTTCCGGGCAGCCTACGACCCTGCTGAAGAGCGCCGCCGCGAAAACGTGGTGGGCGACTTCTGCAACGCCATCAATCGGCTCATGTGGTACTACGATGCCTTCCCCGTGCTCGAGTACGCCGCCGGCGGCGCCTCGAGCGCAGTCGACAAGGTCTATAAGGCAGTCGCCGAGCATTACCTGTACA